>DASYTI010000126.1 GCA_036002485.1 Candidatus Methylomirabilota bacterium
CGCCGTACGAGAAGAAGCGCGAGCGCCACCAGTGGTACGAGTACCCGCTGCCCGAAGGCTTGTAGGAGGCGCCCGCCCCGAAGAGCTTGCGATCCGAGCCGTCCCAGCCCCAGCCGTTGAAGAACTCCGCCGCCTCGTCCCACTGCTTCCACGTCTTGGGGGGTAGGAGATCGCGACCGTACTTTGCCTTGAACTTGGTCCGGTTCTCCGGCCGCTCGAAGGCCACCTTGTTCCAGTACATCATGTGGATGTCGCCGTCGTAGGGCATGGACACGAGCTTGCCCTGGTAGCGCAGCATCACCTTGGCGAACACGGGGACGATGTCCTCCACGGCGAAGTCGAGTTTCAGCTTCTGCATCCACGGCTCGAGCGGCTCGAAGTGACGCCCGTAGTCCGGCATGTTCGAGGGCCCGAACATCACGAGGTCCCAGGGGCTCGAGCCGGAGTTGAACTCCAGGAGCGTCTTCGACACGAAGGCGTCGAGGGGGATAACCTCCGTCTCGATCTTCACGCCGAGTTTCTCGTACAGATCCTTCTCGACCAGGCTGAGCGAGTACTTGACGTACTCCGCATTCACCACCGCGCGGATGGTCTGGCCCTCATAGGGTCGGGCGGCGCCCACCGTGGGCACCTGCGAGCCGAGGAAGGCGACCAGACCCACGAGCATCACGACCACGACGATCAAGAGCGAAGCACGACGCATGGACGCCTCCTTGAGTTGACGGCTAGCCCTTGGTGCCGCCGAGGGCGAGACCCTTGACCAGATACCGCTGGAGCATGAAGGCGACGGCAAAGGCGGGCAGGACGCCCAGCACCACCGAGGCCGATGCCTCGCCATAGAACATGTCGGTGCCCCCCGACGTGAACGAGGTGACCAGCACCATCATGGTCTTCGTCTCGATCCCCGTGAGCACCACGGCGAAGAGGAACTCGTTCCAGGTGGCGATGAAGGCGAAGAGGGCAACCACCGCCATCCCGGGCGCGATGATGGGCACAACCACCTGGATGAGGGCGCGCAGGCGCGAGCAGCCGTCGATCATGGCCGCCTCCTCGATCTCCATGGGGAACTCGCGGAGGAAGCCCACGAGGAGCCATACCGCGAAGGGCACGTAGAGGACGGTGTACACGAGGACGAGGCCCAGATAGCTGTTCGTCAGCCCGAGCATCTTGTACATGATGTAGATGGGGATGATCAGCGCGATGGCGGGAAGCATCCGGAGCACGAGGAGGACGGTGGAGAGGAGCCCGCCCCCGAACCGCCAGCGCGCGATGGCATACGCGGTGGGCAAGCTGACCACGAGGGCCGCGAACATGCTGAGGGAGGAGATCACGAGGCTGTTCGTGAAGTAGCGGGCCCCGCTCGACCGGGTGAAGAGCGCGGCATAGTGCGCGAGCGACGGATCGGGGGGAATCCACACGGGCGGGAAGGTGAAGAAGTCCTCGTTGCCCTTGAGCGAGGTGGTGACGATCCAGAAGAACGGGCCCAGGAAGAAGACGAGGGCGACGAGCAGCCCGAGATAGGTCAGGAGGTGGGCGACCCCGCGCTGCGCCCGGCGGCGGTTCCTCCGCCGCGCGACTACCTGAGGCCGCCGCTCGACGGCGATGGCCATCAGGCCGCCCGTGCCTCGCGAAGGCGCTGGATCCACATGAAGAGCAGCGTGAGGACGAGCACGCCGCCCACGATCACGTAGGAGAGCGCGGCGGCGTAGCTCATGCGGAAGTCCTTGAAGCCCGCCAGGTAGGTGGTGAAGGCCACCGTCTCCGTGCTGCTTCCGGGGCCGCCGTAGGTCAGGACGAAGATCAGCCCGAAGAGCTTGGTCAGGTCGATGAGCCGGATCATCACGCCCACCACCATCGTGAACTTCAGAAGCGGCAGGGTGATCGACCAGAAGCTCTGCCACGGCCGGGCCCCGTCGGCCTTGGCCGCGTCGTACAGCTCCTGCGGAATGGACTGGATGCCCGCCAGGAGCACCAGCATCATGAACGGCGTGTTGTGCCACACCTCGACGAGCACGACGCTCATCAGGGCGAGGGCCGTCGACGCGAACCAGTCGAAGTACACGTCGATGAGGCCGAGCTGGAGCCCGAGGTTGTTGATGGCGCCGTACTTGACCCCGAACATCATCCGCCACGCCATGGCCGCCATGACGGGCGACACCATGGCGGGGATGGCCAGAAGCGCGGTGATGATCGGGCGGCCCCGGGCCACGCGGCTCAGGAGGAGGGCCAGCCCGAGTCCGAGGACCAGCTCCAGCACGAGGGACGGGGCGATGATGACCGCCGTGTTCCACACCGAGCCCATGAAACGCGGGTCCCTGAACAGGACCTCCTGGTAGTTCTTCGCCCCCACGAACTCGTACTCGGCCCCGACCGAAAGATCGAAGTTGTTGAGCGAGAGCCAGAAGGAATAGGCGAGGGGAAAGATGATGACGAGGGCGATGAGGGCGAGCGAGGGCGAGGCGAAAGCCCACGGTTCCCAGCGCTTGCGCTTCACGGCGAGGGCGAAGAGCCGCAACGAGCACTCCTTGACGAGTCGGTGAACGGAACGTGTGACGGGTGACCGAGACTCTGCCCTGCCCCTCCACTCTTGTCAAGGGCGAGGCCTCGGTCCGCCGTACAATGCGTGGGCGGAACGCCTGCGGTATAAACGAGGCAACGAGGTTCTGCGGGAGGCGGCATGATCAGGGCTCAGGCCCGATGCCCGGCCGCGAACCGCAAGGCCCCGTGGTCGCGTCCAAGCATCCAGCAAGCGAAGGGAGGGGGACTATCTCGACCACCGCGCGCGCCCTCGTGATCGGAGTACTGGCCTGCCTCCTGGCGGCCACCGTCCCCCCCGTGTCGGAGGCCGCGACGGAGTCGGAGCTCCAGTCGGCGGTCTTCCGCGCCAAGCCGGCCGTCGTCATGATCATGGTGCGCATCGGCGCCACGGCGACGGTGCGCTGCAGCGACGGATCGACCGCCGTCATCCAGCCCGGATCGATCGGCGAGCTCGGGAGCGGCTCCATCATCCACCCCGACGGCTGGATCGTGACGAATGGCCACGTGATCCAGCCCTACCAGGAGGGCGCCGACGGCGCCTTTGCCGCCGAGCTGCTCGAGAAAGCCGTGGCTGCGGCCTGCGCCGCCGAGCTGGACGGCCTGCCCGCCGCCGCGCAGACCCAGCGCATCCGCGCCCTCGCCGCGAGCCCCGAGAACCGTGCCGGCCTCGCCCTCGAGCGGACGCTCCAGGTCCACCTGTCCAATGGCAAGTCCTACCCGGCCGCGGTGAAGTTCTACAGCCCGCCCGCCTACGTGATCGTCGCCACCACCACGGATGCCTCCGGCAACCCCCGCAAGGAGCACGGCCGCGACGTGGCCATCCTGAAGATCGAGGACAAGGAGCTGCCCGTGGTTCGCCTGGCCAAGCACAGCACGGACCTGCACCTGGGCCAGGCCCTCTTCGTCATCGGCTTTCCGGGCGTCGTGGCCTCCCACGAGCTGCTCAGCCGCGCCACGCAGTACGAGCCCTCGATCACGACCGGACGCATCTCGGGCTTCAAGCAGGACATCGGCGGTCAGCGCGTGCTCCAGACCGACGCCGCCATCATCCAGGGCAACAGCGGGGGCCCCGTCTTCGACGACCGCGGGCAGGTCATCGGCGCGGCCACCTTCACCTCGCTCCAGGGCGAGCAGGTCGTCCAGGGCTTCAACTTCCTCATCCCCGTCGAGACCGTCCAGGAGGCCGCGGGCAAGGCGGGGGTGACACCCAAGGGCGACAGCATGTTCACGCGGCTGTGGAACCATGGGGTAGATCTCTACATCCGCGATCTGCACTACCGCGCCTACCGGAACATGAGCGCGGCCAACCGGATCCACCCGGGCTTCCCCGACGTGGAGCGCGTCCGC
>DASYTI010000127.1 GCA_036002485.1 Candidatus Methylomirabilota bacterium
CAAGATGATGGCGCAGGCGATGGTGAGGGGCCCGACGAAGAGCGCGGTCAGCAGCTTGCTGTCGTAGTAGAGGTGCATGAAGAAGGCCACCACGAGGGCGAACTTCAAGATGGACATCACGATCAGGAATCCCACGAGAAAGTGCTTCGGCAGCCCGGGGATGTAGAGCGCGCCGATCTCGACGGCCGTGACGATGGCCAGCACCACCGCCACCTTGATATAGGTGGCGACGCTGGCATGACCTTCCTCGTGTCCGTGCGATGGCGCCTGCGAGTAGCTCGCGTCCATGTCTGCGTGCCTCCTACGGGATCAGGTAGACAAGGGTGAAGATGGCGATCCACACGATGTCCACGAAGTGCCAGTACAGGCCGCACATCTCGACCTTGAGCGAGTCCTGCGGCCCCAGCTTGCCGCGCAAGGCCAGGACCCAGAGAGACAGGAGCCAGATCACGCCGCCGGTGACGTGGGCGCCGTGAAAGCCCGTGAGCACGAAGAACGTCGTGCCAAAGAGATTGGTGTGCAGGGTCAGGCCCAGGTGGACGAAGTGGGTGAACTCGAAGCACTGGAAGCCCACGAACCCCGAGCCGAACAGCGCCGTCATGAAGAGCCAGATCTTGGCCCACGTCATGTCGTTGCGCTGGACGGCGGCCAGGGCCAGCACCATGAGGAGCGAGGACATCAGGAGCACGAAGGCGCTCACCGAGGTGAGGGGGATGTTCAGGATCTCGTGCGGCCCGGGCCCGCTGATGCTCTTGCCCTTGTACGAGAGGTAGGTGCCGATCAGCGAGCCGAAGAACATGCATTCGGAGCCCAGGAAGGCCCACATCCCGAGCTTGCGGTTGTCGAGCCCCGTGATGCCGATGTTCGGATCGTGGGCGGCCGCGTGGGCGTCGGCCATTAATGGTGGCCTCCCGGCGCGGGCCGGTGGTACTCGAGCATGAACCGGGCCATGCAGTAGAGGGTGAGCAGCCCGCCGAGGATGACCTGATACATGCTGATGAGCAGGCCCGAGATCGTCAAGACGATGGCCGCGGCGAGCAGGAGAGGCCAGTAGGAGGGCGGCGGCATGTGGATGGAGGCGGGGTCGACGGGCGGCGCGGGGGCGGACTTGCGCGGGGGCGCCCCGTGCCCGTCGCCGTACTTGGCGATCCAGAACTCGTCGCGATCGTGCACGGTCGGGATGATGGCGAAGTTGTAGACGGGCGGCGGCGACGAGATGGTCCACTCGAGGGTGCGGGCATCCCACGGGTCGGCGGGCGCGGGCGCGCCCCAGCGCGACGTCTTCGCCACGTTGACCATGAAGACCACGAAGGACAGCGCGATGATGAAGGCGCCCACCGTGCTGACGAAGTTCCAGAAGTTCCAGCCGAGGTCCGGCGCGTAGGTGTAGATCCGGCGCGGCATGCCGATCAGCCCCAGGAAGTGCATGGGGAAGAACGTCACGTTGAAGCCGATGAACATGACCCAGAAGTGGACCTGGCCCAGCCGCTCGTCGAGGACCTTGCCGAAGATCTTCGGCCACCAGTAGTAGACGCCCGCGAAGAGACCGAAGATCGACCCCCCGAAGAGCACGTAATGGAAGTGGGCCACGATGAAGTAGCTGTCCGTCTGCTGCAGGTCGACAGGCGGGGAGGCGTGCATGACGCCGGAGAGCCCGCCCATGATGAACATGGAGATGAAGCCCAGGGCGAAGAGGAGGGGGGACGTGAAGCGGATGGCCCCGCCCCACAGAGTGCCGATCCAGTTGAAGATCTTCACGCCCGTGGGCACCGCGATGAGCAGAGTGGCGATCGAGAAGGCGGAGTCCGCCACGGGGCCCATGCCCACCGAGAACATGTGGTGGCTCCACACGCCGAAGCCGAAGAAGCCGATCATGATCCCCGAGTAGATGACCACGGGGGCGCCGAAGAGCGGCTTGCGCGAGAACGTCGGCAGCACCTCCGAGACGATGCCCATGGCGGGCAGGATCAGGATGTAGACCTCGGGGTGACCGAAGATCCAGAAGAGGTGCTGCCAGAGCAGGGGATCGGCGCCCGCGGCCGGGGAGAAGAACAGGGTGCCGAAGAAACGGTCGAACATGAGCAGGATGAGGGCCACCGTGATGGCCGGGAAGGCGAGGACGACGAGGAACTGCACGACGAAGCTCATCCAGGTGAACAGCGGCATGCGCATGAGGGTCATGCCCGGGGCGCGCATGTTGATGATGGTCACGATGAAGTTGAACCCCGCCATGAGCGACGAGAGACCCAGGATCTGCAGCCCCAGCATCCAGAAGTCGACGTGGCTCCCCGGCGAGAACTGGCGCGTGGTCAGGTTGGCATAGCCGAACCAGCCGGCGTCGGGAACGCTCCCCGCGAGGAAGCTCGAGTGCAGGAACAGAGCGCCGGAGAGGAAGACCCAGTAGGACAGCGCGTTCAGCCGCGGGAAGGCCACGTCCCGCGCGCCGATCTGCAGAGGAATGATGAAGTTGAAGAAGGCGGCGCCCATGGGCATGATGGCGAGGAAGATCATCGTGGTGCCGTGCATGGTGAACAGCTCGTTGAACGTCTGCGCCGAGAGCAGGGTCCCGTCCGGCCTGGCCAGCTGCAGCCGCATGAGGAGCGCCTCGACGCCGCCCACGAGGAAGAAAACGTACGCGGAGACGCCGTAGAGGATGCCGATCCGCTTGTGGTCCACGGTGGTGAGCCAGGACCAGATGACCTCGAGCGTCTTGGGCTTGGCGCGGGTTCCGGGCATGAAGGCCACTTGTGTGGCCATGAAGAATCCTCTTATTTCAGGTTCAGGAGATAGGCGGCCAGGGCCTTGCTCTGCTCGCCCCGGATGCCGAGGTCGGGCATGAGCGCGCCCGGCTTCATGTGCGCGGGGTTCTCGATCCACTTCGCGACGCTCTGGGGTGTACTCGCCAGCAGGTTGGCCCCGAAGGTCTTGCGGCTGCCGAAATGCGTCAGGTCGGGCCCCATGGCGCCACCCGAGACGCCGCGGATAGTGTGACAGCCGACGCAGGTCGACTGGGCGAAGAGCTCCTGGCCCTTCTTGGCCAGCTCGCTCGTGGGCTCCACAGGCGGCTTCCGCTGCTCCGCGACCCATTTCTGGAAATTCTCCTTCGAGTGGACGATGACACGGAAGCGCATGTTGGCGTGCGAGGTGCCACAGTACTCGGCGCACTGCCCGGGAAACTCGCCGGGAATCTCCGGGGTGAGGGTGAGACGGTTGACCCGGTGGGGCACCACGTCACGCTTGCCCCCCAGCTGGGGCATCCAGAAGGAGTGGATGACGTCGGGGGCGTGGAGATGGAAAGCGACCTGGCGCCCGACGGGGAGATGCAGCTCGTTGGCCGTCGAGAACTCGTACTCCGGGTACGTGAACTCCCACCACCACTGCCGGCCCGCGACGTCTACCCGGAGGGCGCTGGCCGCCTCCGGCTCCTGGGTCTTGAAGATCATCTGGATGGTCGGTATCGCGATGATGAGCAGGATGACCGCGAAGGCGATGGTCCACGAGACCTCCAGCACCGTGTAGCCGTGCACCTGCTTCGGGATGGGCTGTCCGGGCTTCTCGCGGAAGCGCAAGCAGGCCCAGACGAGGGCGCCCTCGACGCCGATGAAGATCCCGAGGGTCCACCAGGAGATCAGCATGAAGAGATCCTGGATGCCCTTCCCGAAGTCCGACTTGGGCTTGACCGTGGTCATCGGCGAGTCCCACAAGGACCAGCCGCACGAGGAGAGGACGACCGCGACCGCGATGAGCAGGAGGACGGTCGGCACGCGAAACGGCGACCGGGCTCGGCCCATGGGCTCCTTCATCTGACGGGCTGCGCGACCGATTGAGTGACGGGGGCCCGGGCGCCCGCCGAGGCCGTCGGGGGGTGCGGCAGGTCGACGACGGCCAGCCAGCTGCGGGCGGCCAGCATCAAGACGACGGCCACAGGAATCACGGCCCACACGACGTCGGAGTAGCGGCGCGCGCGCTCCGGAGCGTGCGCCCGCCTGTCGCGCAGCACGTGGACCAGAGATCGCGCCTGGAAGATCAGGAAAAGCGTGAAAACGACGGCCAGCATCAGGTGGAGCATGGTGATCGGAGCCCTCTCGTCGCCGCGTGGTGCGATCTCGGCGTGGAGTGTACGCGAAGGGCTAGGCAAAGCCAAGTGGAGCAATTCACAATGTGCCGCCGGTCGCCCGGCGGGCGACTCGGGGCGCTCGCCCGGCTCAGCCGGCCAGCTTGAGCAAGGTGTGGAGCAGGGTATTGCCCCCGCGCTCGATGGCCCGCCAGTCGCTCATCTCGTCGGGGCGGTGGCTCTTGCCGCCCTGCGAGGGAATGAAGAGCATCCCGGCGTCCGTCACCGCCGCCAGATTCTGAGCGTCGTGCCCGGCCCCCGAGGGCATGTGCTTGACCTTGAGCCTGAGCTCGGCCGCCGCCGCCGCCACCGCGCGCATCACGCGCGGTGAGCAGCGGGCGGGCTCGCTTCGCGAGATGGCCTCCACGGTCACCTTGAGCTTCCACTTTTTTGCGACCTGCTTGGCCAGAGCCAGGCACTGCCGCTCGAGCCGCGCGAGCACGCGCGGGTCGAGCTCGCGCATCTCGTGCAGCAACACGCATCGATCGGGCACGATATTGGCGACGCCGGGGCCGACCTCCACGCGCCCGAAATTGGTCACGCTCCGACCGCTGCCCCTGGTGATGATGAGCTGGCGGGCCCGCGTGGCGAACTCGGCGGCGGCCATGAAGGCGTCGCGGCGCCACGCCATGGGCGTGGTGCCCGCGTGGTCGGCCTGGCCCATGAAGGTCACCCACTGGCGCCGGTTGCCCACGATGCCCTCGACCACGCCGATGGGGATCTTGGCCGCCTCGAGGTGCGGGCCCTGCTCGATGTGGAGCTCCACGTACGCGGCGAGCGTCTTCGGATTGCAGCGGGCCTTCGGCGCGTCATAGGCATTGAAGCCCGCGCGCGCCATGGCATCCACGAGCCGCTCGCCATCGGCCGCGCGGAGCTGCGGGATATGCTTGGCGTCGAGCTTGCCCGTGAAGGCGCGAGAGCCGAAGAGGCCGCCATAGCGCCCTTCCTCGTCGCTCCAGGCGGCGACCATGAGGGGCAGCCGGGTGCGCACGTTCGATTCGTACATGGTCTGCAGGCACTCGAGGCCGGCCAGCACGCCGAGGGCGCCGTCGAGCGGCCCGCCGTTCGGCACCGTGTCGATGTGCGAGCCCGTCACCACGGCCGGACCCCCATTGCCGAGGCGGCCGAAGGTGTTCCCCGCTTCGTCCACCCAGGTGCTGAGCCCGGCCTCCTTCATGCGATCGAGGAGCCAGGCGCGCGCCTCTTCGTGCGCGGGGCTCCAGCAGGACCGCGTAATGCCCTTGCCGTCGGGATTCCTTCCGAACCGGGCCAGGGTCTCCAGATGGGCCCGCAGGCGGGGCAGCGAGATGGCGAGAGGGCCGGCCATGGCGGCAGGCAGTATACCGCAGCGCTTTACGAGGGAAAACCCCACGTGTAATGCGTTCTTGACACTCTTTGCCGGGCCCTCGTATCATGGCACTGAACTGTCGTTCAGTCGCCCCCATGACCCCGCAGCAAAGCCCGCGCCCCAGGGAGGGTGTATGGATTTCGCTTTGACCCCCGAACAGACGTCCTTCCGGGACGAGGTCCGCTCCTGGCTCAAGAAGAACCTGCCCAAGGACTGGACCGATCGGATGCGCATCGGCTCGGATGTGCCGCGCCCCGAGGTCTACGACTTCCTGCGTAAGTGGCAGCGCCAGATGTACGAGGCGGGCTTCGTCGGCGTGACCTGGCCCAAGGACTACGGCGGGCGCGGCCTCACCTTCATGGAGGAGATGATCCTCCACGAAGAGATCGCCATCACCAAGGCGCCGCCCGTCCTCAACATCCTGGCCATCGGCATGGCGGGCCCCACCATCATCGCCTATGGCACGGAGGAGCAGAAGCGCCGCTACCCGCCCAAGATGCTCTCCTGCGAGGAGATCTGGTGCCAGGGATACTCCGAGCCCAACTCGGGATCGGACCTCGCGTCGCTCCAGACCCGCGCGGAAAAGGTCGGCGATCACTACGTCGTCAACGGCCAGAAGGTGTGGACCTCGCTCGCGCATCAGTCCGACTGGATGATGCTCCTCGCGCGCACCGACCCCAAGGCCGAGAAGCACAAGGGCATCACGTACTTCCTCCTCGACATGCATAGCCCCGGGGTGACGGTGAAGCCGCTCAAGCAGATCACGGGCGATGCCGAGTTCAACGAGGTCTACTTCGACAATGTCGAGGTCCCCGAGGCCAATATCCTGGGGGGTCTCAACAACGGATGGGCCGTGGGCATGACCACGCTCATGTACGAGCGTCTGGCCCTCGGCTTCGGCCTCCAGGTCCGCCTGCGCATCGCACTGGACGGGCTCGTCGACCTCGCGCGCCGGTCCAAGAAGGGCGGGGCGCCCGCGACGAAGGACGCCACCATGCGCCAGAAGCTCGCGCAGCTCTGGATAGACACCGAGGTCTTCAAGTACACGGGCGCCCGCGCCGTCACGAAGCTCCTCAAGGGCGAGCTGCCCGGGCCCGAAGCCTCGGCGGGCAAGATGATGTGGGTGGAAGGCCACCAGCGGCTTCAAGAGCTCGCCATGGAGCTCCAGGGCCCTTATGCCCAGCTCGGGCGGGGCACGAAGTGGGCCGTGGACGGCGGCGTCTGGCAGCACAGCTTCCTGCGCTCGCGCGCCAACTCCATCGAGGGCGGCACCACGGAAATCCAGAAGAACATCATGGGCGAGCGCGTGCTCGGCCTCCCGAAAGGCTAGACCATGAACTTCGGCTTCAACGAAGAGCAGGAGCTGCTCCGAAGCACCGCGCGCAAGTTCTTCGACAACGAGTGCCCCTCCACGACGGTCCGCACGCTGATGGAGGCGCCCGAAGGCATGACGTCCGAGCTGTGGAAGAAGCTCGCCGAGCAGGGATGGCTCGGTCTCATCGCCCCCGAAGAGCACGGGGGCATGGCCCTCGGCATCGTCGACCTCGTGGTGCTCCTGGAGGAGATGGGGCGGGCGGTGGTGCCGGGCCCGTTCTTCTCGACGGTGCTGCTGGGTGGACTCGCCATCCTGGAGGCGGGCAGCGACGCGCAGAAGAAAGCCTGGCTGCCGAAGATCTGCTCGGGCGAGGCGCGGGCCACCCTGGCCTGGATGGAGCCCTCGGCCGAGCTGGGCGCGGCCGGCATCACGCTCCAGGCCGCGGCCAAGGGCTCCGGGTTCACCCTGAACGGCACTAAGCTCTTCGTGCACGATGCGCATACGGCCGACGTCATCGTCGTGGCGGCCCGCACGTCCTCGGGGCAAAATCCCGAAGACGGCATCTCGCTTTTCCTCGTGCCCAAGGGCACGCCGGGACTCGCGGTCACGCTCTTGCCCACCATGGACCAGACGCGCAAGCTCTGCGAGGTGACGCTGACGAACGTCTCGGTGGGCGGCGAGGCGATCATGGGCGCGCCCGGAGCGGGCGGGAAGCCGCTCGCGCGCGTGATCGACCGCGCCACCGTCGGGCTCTGCGCCGAGATGTGCGGCGGCGCCCAGAAGGTGCTCGACATGACCGTGGAGTACGCCAAGATCCGCCAGGCCTTCGGCCGGCCCATCGGCTCCTACCAGGGCGTCAAGCACAAGGCCGCCGACATGCTGGTCGATGTCGAGAACAGCAAGTCCATCACCTACTACGCGGCATGGGCGATGGACGAGGGCGTGCCCGAGGGGCCGCTGGCCGTCAGCATGGCCAAGGCCTATGTCTCCGACGCCTACCGGCGCGTGTCCGGCGCCGGTATCCAGCTCCACGGCGGCATCGGCTTCACCTGGGAGCACGACCTGCACCTCTACTTCAAGCGGGCCAAGGGGTCAGAGTTCACCTTCGGCGATGCCACGTGGCATCGCGAGCGGGTGGCCCAGCTGGTGAACCTCTAGGCGTGGGGCGGGTCCGAGAGAAGCTGGGTCGCTGGATCAGCGGGGGGACCGAGCCGGCGCCCCCCAAGAATCCCCTCCTGTTCGCGGACCACGAAGAGATCCAGGACATTGCGCGCCAGATGTCGCGCACCAAGGTCGAGCTCGACCGCTCCGTCCTGACCCTCAAGAGCTGGGCGCGCGACCTCTCGCGGCGCGTGACGGAGGGCGGGGGACGGCTCGACCAGGGGCATGATCTGCGCTCGCTCGGCGAGACGGTGGGCGGTCTCGCGCACAACTTCAACAACTCGCTCGCCGCCATCCTGGCCTATACCGAGCTCCTCCTGCGCGACGCCCAGAAGGACTCGCAGGCCCACCGGCGGCTCCTCGTGGTCCGTGACGTCGCCCTCGAGGCCTCGGCCACCGTGCGGCGTCTCCAGGATTTCGTGTCGCGCCAGCCCGAGGTCGCCTTCGGTCCCGTGGGGCTGCCCGCCGTCATCCAGGAGGCGCTCGATCTCACGGCACCGCGCTGGCGGGACGACGCCGAGCGGCGCGGCGTGGTCATCACGGTCGCCCAGGACATGGAGGCACTGCCGCCTGTCGAAGGCATTGCCTTCGAGCTCCGCGACGCCCTCGTCCGCCTCATCCTCAATGCCGTGCAGGCCATGCCCGACGGCGGGGCGCTGGGGATCCGCGCGGCCAGCGAAGAGTCGGGCTGGGTGGTCATCGAGGTGCGCGACACGGGCATCGGCATGACCGAGGAGCACTCGCGGCTGCTCACCCACCGCGCGCTTCAGGGCGCGCCGACGGCGCGGGGCGGTCGCGGGTTGGCCGAAGTGGCGGAGGTCGTCGAGCGCCACGGCGGCAGCCTCTCCATCGAGAGCGAGCCGGGCCGCGGCACCGTCGTGCGCATGCGCCTGCACGCCAGCCGCTTCCAGATCATCCCACCCTCGGTCGGCGTGGTGGAATCCGTGCATCCCGAGCAGGCGGTGCGCATCCTCCTCGTGGACGACGACCCGCGCCTGCTCACCGTGCTCTCCGATACGCTGCAGGCCTGCGGGCATGCCGTCACCACCGCCTCCAAGGGCGAGGAGGCGCTCGAGGTGTTCGACCCCGGCAAGCACGACGTGGTCATCACCGACCTCGGCATGCCGAGAATGAATGGCTGGGAAGTGGCCGAGCGGGTCAAGGCCGTCTCCCCGGAGACACCGGTCTTCCTGCTCACGGGCTGGGGTGAGAGCGTCGCCGCCCACGAAGGCAGCCAGTTCGTGGACAGGGTCGTCGCCAAGCCGGTCTCGGCGGAGGCGCTGATGGAGCAGCTCGCCGA
>DASYTI010000128.1 GCA_036002485.1 Candidatus Methylomirabilota bacterium
GTCAACGATCTGGCGGACGCGAAGACCCTGGCCCACCTTCTGAAGCACGATTCCGTACACGGCACGCTCCGCGCGGAGGTCACGGCCAAGGGCGAGGCGATCTTCGTGGACGGAAGAGAGATCCGCGTCTGCGCACTCAAGGACCCGGCAACGCTGCCGTGGCGCGACCTCGGCGTCGACGTCGTCGTCGAATCCACCGGCGTCTTCCGCGACACCGCCACGGCCTCCAAGCACCTGCAGGCCGGCGCCAAGAAGGTGATCATCACCGCGCCCGCGAAGGATCCTGACGCCACGATCGTGCTCGGCGTGAACGAGCAGACGTACGAGCCGACACGGCACCGGATCATCTCCAACGCGTCGTGTACCACCAACTGTCTCGCGACGACCGCCAAGGTGCTCGACGACGGGTTCGGGATCAAGCGCGGCTTCGCGTCGACGGTCCACTCCTACACGAACGACCAGAACGTCCACGACTTCCCGGACAGGGACCTCCGCCGGGCGCGCGCCGCCGCGGTCAGCATGATCCCGACGACGACCGGCGCGGCCACGGCGGTCGGGCTGGTGCTGCCGAAGCTCAAGGGAAAGCTCGACGGCATCGCGATCCGCGTGCCGACGATCAACGTATCGGTGGTGGACCTGGTCGCCGAGCTCGAGCGCCCGGCCTCGGTCGCCGCGGTGAACGACGCCTTCCGTGAGGCGGCGTCGGGGAGGCTCCGCGGCATTCTGGACGTGTGCGACGAGGAGCTCGTCTCGTCCGACTTCAACGGAAACCCGCACTCCTCCATCATCGACCTCCCGTCGACGGCGGCGATCGAGGGGACCCTCGTCAAGGTGCTCGCCTGGTACGACAACGAGTGGGGCTACTCGAATCGCGTGAAAGATCTCATCCGGTACATGTCGAAGTCGCTCTAGCTTGGCGAAGCTCACCGTCGATCGCGTGGAGCTCGCGGGAAAGCGCGTGTTCCTCCGCGTGGACTTCAACGTCCCGCTGGAGGATGGGCGCGTCGGCGAAGACACGCGCATACGCGCCGCCCTCCCCACCATCGAGCTCTGTCTCAAGGCGGGCGCCGCCGTCTTGCTCGCCTCGCACCTCGGGCGCCCCAAGGGCGCGCCAGACCCCCGCTATTCGCTCCGTCCGGTCGCCACCAAGCTCGAGGAGCTGCTCGGCCGCCCGGTTCCCCTCTTGCCCGACTGTGTCGGCCCCGAGGTGGAGGCGGCGGCGGCCGCCCTCAAGCCGGGCGAGGCCGTTCTCATCGAGAACCTGCGCTTCCATGCCGAGGAGGAGGCCAATGATCCTGCCTTCGCACGCCGGCTCGCCTCGCTGGCCGACGTCTACGTGAATGACGCCTTTGCCGCCGCCCACCGGGCCCACGCCTCCACGGAGGGGATCGCCCGCATCCTGCATCCCGCGGCGGCGGGGCTTCTCATGGCGCGCGAGCTCGAGGCCCTCGGGCGGATCTTCGAGAGCCCCGAGCGTCCCGTGATGACGGTGCTGGGCGGGGCCAAGGTCTCCGACAAGCTCGGCCTCGTCGAGCATCTGCTCGCGCGGGTGGACGCCGTCTTGATCGGCGGCGGCATGGCCTATACCTTCCTCGCCGCGCTCGGGCACAACGTCGGGCGCTCGCTCCTCGAGCCCGACCGCATCGAAGCGGCGCGGGCCATCCTCGGTCGCGCCCGCGCGCTCGGCGTCCGCGTGCGATTGCCGGTGGACCTCGTGGTGGCCCGGGGGCCCGACAGCGTGGAGGGCATCCGCGTCGTGAGCGTGCGGGACATGCCCGGCGACCTCATGGGGCTCGATATCGGCCCCGCCACCGTCGCACAGTTCACGGCGCTCCTGGCCTCCGCCAAGACCATCGTGTGGAACGGGCCTCTGGGCGTCTTCGAGAAGGCGCCCTTCTCCGCGGGCACTCTCGGCATCGCTCGCGCCGTGGCCGCCTCCGCCGCGTTCTCGGTCATGGGCGGCGGCGACACCGTGGCCGCCGTTCATCAGGCGGGGATGGCGGAGAAAATCGGGTACATCTCGACCGGGGGTGGCGCCTTTCTCGAGTTCCTCGAGGGGCGCACCCTGCCCGGCGTGGCGGCTCTCGACGAGGCGGCCTGATGCGAACTCCGCTCGTCGTCGGCAACTGGAAGATGCACGGGGGGATCACCCAAGCGCGGGAGCTCGCCCTGGCCGTGCGCGATGGGCTCAAGCGGCCGCGCGGGGTGGAAGTCGTGGTCTGTCCGCCCTTCACGGCGCTGCCCGCGGTGGCCGAAGCCCTCGCGGGCTCGCCCATCGGCTGGGGAGCCCAGAACGCCCACTGGGAGGACAAGGGCGCTTTCACGGGTGAGATCTCCCCCGTGATGCTCGCCGAGCTCGGCTGCCGCCTCGTCATCCTCGGCCACTCGGAACGGCGCCATCTCTTCCGCGAGACCGACGAGGAGGTCAATGGCAAGGTGGCGGCGGCGCTCCGGCACGGACTCACGCCGTTGCTCTGCGTGGGCGAGACGGCGGAAGAGCGGCGGCAGGGCCTGACCTTCACCGTGGTCGAGGGCCAGCTCCGGGCGGGCCTCGGCGGCCTTGGGGCGGGCCAGATCGAGCGATGTCTTCTCGCCTACGAGCCCGTGTGGGCCATCGGGACGGGGGTCAACGCCACACCCGCTCAGGCCGCTGAAGTGCACGGGTACCTGCGCGGCCTCGTCTCCGAGCTCGCCTCCAAGGAGGTCGCGCAGTCGCTCCGGATCCTTTACGGCGGGAGCGTGAAGGCGGACAATGCCGCCGCGCTCACCCAGGAGCCCGATATCGATGGCGCCCTCGTGGGGGGCGCCTCCCTGCAGGCGGCGGGCTTCATCACCATCGCCAGGAAGTCGGCCGCCAGGGGCGGCCCAGCAAAGGAGTGACCGGGGCATGTTCACCTTCATCGTCATCATCCACGTCATCGTGAGCCTGATCATCATCGGCCTCGTGCTGCTCCAGGCCGGCAAGGGGGCCGACATCGGCTCCGCCTTCGGGGGCAGCGGCAGCCAGGCCGTCTTCGGCTCGATGGGCACGCCGACGGTTCTGGGCAAGATCACCTCGGCCGTGGCCATCGTCTTCATGGTCACGTCGTTTTCCCTGGCCGTGCTGGCGCACAAGAAGGCGAGCACGATCATGCCGGCCTCGGCGCCCGCGCGCTCCGACTCGGCGCCCGTGCCGGCTCCCGCTCCCGTGCCCGCGCCGGAGAAGAAGTGATGCGCGCCTCCCGCGTCTCCGCCCTGCTGGCCCTTGCCACCCTCGTGGCCTTGGGCGGCAGCTGCGTCCGGGATGGTGAAGTCGCCGCTCAGGACACCGCGGGTGCCCACGAGAAGGCCGCCCACGGCGACACCTTCGTCAACGCCTCCATCGGCGACATCACGGGCCTCATCCCCAGCATCACGTCGGACAGCGCGTCGCACACCGTGGGCAGCCTCATCTATGACGGGCTCGTCCAGCTCGACAAGGACCTCAACTGGGCGCCCTCCATCGCGGAATCGTGGCAGTTCAGCAAGGACTGCCTGACCTTGACCTTCAAGCTACGGAAGAACGTGAAGTGGCACGACGGCCGCCCCTTCACGGCCGATGATGTCGTGTTCACTTACAAGGCGATGGTGAACCCCAAGACGCCCACGGCCTACCGAGACGATTTCGAGCCCGTGAAGGATGTCCAGGTCCTCGACCCCTACACGGCACGCGTCACCTACACGCGGCCTTTCGCCAAGGCGCTGGGGAGCTGGGGACATGCCATGCTGCCCAAGCACCTGCTCGAAAAGTACGTGGAAGAGGGCAAGCTCCGCGAAGCGCCCCAGAACTTGAACCCCGTGGGCACCGGGCCGTACCGATTCCATGAGTGGAAGAGCGGCGAGAAAGTGGTGCTGGTCGCCAACAAGGACTATTACATCGAGAGGCGGCCGTATATCGGCCGCATCGTCTACCGCATCATCCCGAGTCAGGCGACCATCTTCCTGGAGCTCAAGGCCAAGGGCGTGGACATGGCCGAGCTCACGGCCATCCAGTACGAGCGCCAGACGGACTACCCGGCCTTCAAGAAGGACTACAACAAGTATCACTACGCGGCCAATCGCTATACCTACCTCGGGTTCAACCTGCAGGATCCGCGATTTGCGGACAAGCGCGTCCGGCACGCTTTCGCGCACGCCATCAACAAGGCGGAGCTCATCGAGGGCGTGGTCATGGGACTGGGGCGCGAGGCGACGGGGCCGTATCGCCCCGGCACCTGGGTCTATACCGACAAGGTCAAGCGCTACGAGTTCAGCCCGACCAAGGCGAAGGCGCTCCTGGCCGCCGCGGGATGGACCGATCGGAGCGGCGACGGCATCCTGCGCAACAAGGACGGGCAGCCGTTCAGCTTCACCATCCGGACCAACCAGGGCAACGAGGAGCGCAAGAAGGTCGCCGAGATCATCCAGCAACGGCTCAAGGAGATCGGCGTGCAGACCGATATCCAGACCATCGAGTGGGCCGCCCTCCTGAAGGAATACATCAAGCAGAAGCGCTTCGACGCCATCGTGCTCGGGTGGGGAACGGGCGTCGATCCCGACCAGTACGGGGTGTGGCACTCCTCGCAGAATGGTCCCGACCAGCTCAACTCCTTCTCCTACGCCAACCCCGAGGTGGATGCGCTCCTCGAGAAGGGCCGGGCCACCTGTCACCAGCAGGAGCGCGTGGCCACCTATCACCGGATCCAGCAGATCCTGGCCGAGGACCAGCCGTATGTCTTCCTCTACTTCAGGGAGACGCTGCCCGTCGTCTCCTCTCGCGTGCGGGGCATCAAGGTCGAGGCGGCCGGTATCGACTACAACTTCATCGACTGGTACGTGCCAAAGTCATTGCAACGGTACGCCTCGCCCTAGATGGCCCTTTTCGCGCTCCGCCGGCTGGTGCTGGCGATCCCGCTCCTCATCGGGATCACCTTCATCTCCTTTCTGGTCATCCAGCTGGCGCCGGGCGGGCCCTTCGACTACCTCCGCAGCGAGGAGACGGGGCAGGACCCCAAGCTCATCCAGAGACTGAACGAGGAATTCGGTCTCGACAAGCCCCTGCCCGTCCAGTACGCGCGCTGGCTGAGCCGGATCGCGCGCCTGGACTTCGGCCGCTCCTTCCAGCCCGACAACCGGCCCGTCCTGCACAAGATCGGCGAGCGGCTGCCCATCACGCTCTTCCTGAACATCCTGCAGCTCCTCATCATCTTTTTTCTCGCCATTCCCATCGGGGTCGCCTCGGCCACGCGGCAATACTCGCTCTTCGACAAGGTCACCACGGTCTTCGTCTTCATCGGCTTCGCCACGCCCGACTTCTGGCTGGCCCTGCTCCTCATGATCCTCTTCGGGGTGAATCTGGACTGGCTGCCCATCTCGGGGCTGCGCTCGCTCAACTACGAGTACTTCACCTTCTGGCGTCAGCAGTGGGATTTCGTCAGTCATCTGATTCTGCCCGTCGCCGTGGCGGCCTTCGGCGGGCTGGCCGGTCTGTCGCGCTACATGCGCCAGAGCATGCTCGAGGTCATCCGTCAGGACTATGTGCAGACGGCGCGGGCCAAGGGCCTGGCCGAGCCGGTGGTGATCGGCAAGCACGCGCTCCGCAACGCCCTCCTGCCCGTGGTGACCATTCTCGGGCTCTCCCTGCCCGGCCTCATCGGCGGCAGCATCATCATCGAGAGCATCTTCGCCATCCCGGGCATGGGCCAGCTCATGGTCCAATCGGTGTTCTCGCGCGATTACCCGGTCATCATGGGCAACCTCGTCATCGTGGCGACCCTGACCCTGCTCGCCAACCTCTTCGCCGACCTGGCGTATGGGATCGTGGATCCACGCATTCGCTTCTCCGCGCGGCGGCGGCGTCGCTAGCGTGCCCGCCCCGGCTCGCTCGCGGCGCGGCGAGCTTCGCCTCTTCTGGCGGACCTTCTCGCGAAACCAGCTCGCGTGCGGCGGCGGCGTCGTGGTGGGGCTCCTCATCGCCATCGCGGTGTTCGCCCCCGCCCTCGCGCCCTGGGACCCCAACAAGCCCGACATGAAGAAGATCCTGTCCAGGCCCTCGGTGAAGCACTGGCTGGGCACCGACCAGATCGGGCGTGATGTCCTCTCGCGGCTGCTGCACGGCTCGCGCATCTCGCTGGCCGTGGGATTCGTCTCCGTCAGCATCGCCACCCTCATCGGCATCTTGCTCGGGGCCGCCGCCGGCTATCATGGCGGCGTCGTGGACGCCGTGATCATGCGGCTGGTGGATCTCATGCTGGTCTTCCCGCGCTTTTTCCTGCTCCTGGCCGTGCTGGCCTTTCTCAAACCCTCGATCTGGACCATCATGGCCGTGATCGGCCTGACCGGGTGGATGGGGGTGACGCGGCTCGTGCGCGCCGAGTTCCTCGCGCTGCGCGAGCGTGAGTTCGTCGTCTGGTCCGAGGCCATCGGGGCAGGAGCGTTGCGGGTGATCTTCCGGCACATCCTGCCCAATGCCATGGCGCCGGTGCTCGTGGCCATGACGCTCGGCATTCCCGCGGCCATCCTGACCGAGTCCGGGTTGTCCTTTCTTGGCCTGGGAGTCCAGCCGCCCTATGCGACGTGGGGCAATATCCTCAATGACGGCAAGGATCTGATCACCTACGCCTGGTGGCTGACCCTCTACCCCGGCCTGGCCATTCTCATCACGGTTCTCTCCTACAATCTCGTGGGCGAGGGTATCCGGGACGCCCTCGATCCACGGCTTCGCCAGTCTGGAGTCGGACGCATCATTCGCCTCGGCCGGTGACCTCTTGGCCGCTGGCTGTGGGTCAGTTTGTGCACAGGCCGGCAGCCCGAGGCGTACGTGGGTGTTCAAGCTGAGGGGCGCAGCCACGAGGCGAGGGCTGAATAGAACGCACGTTGAGGGTTGCCGGCCCGTTCGCAACGTGGCAGTTCGAGCTGAGCGGCTCGGCCGCGAGGCGAGGGCTGAGTGGATCTGGCGAAGTAAATTGCCCCAGTGCCGCCCGGGCCTCGCGGAGCCACGGTTCTTGCCGTATGCTCTCGTGGAATGACCGCCTCCGCTCTTCCGCTCGTCGCCTACTTCTCGATGGAGTTCGGGCTTCACGAGGAGTTCCCGTCCTATGCGGGCGGCCTGGGCATCCTCGCGGGCGACTTCATGAAGTCCGCCGGCGATCTCGGCGTCCCCGTGGTCGGCATCGGGCTGCGCTGGGCGCAGGGCTACACGGTGCAGCGCGTTGGCCCCGACGGCTACCCGTACGATCTCTGGCGCGACTACCCGACGGACACCCTCGCCGACACCGGCGCGCGCGTGCGCGTGCGGGTGGCCGTGCGCGAGGTCGAGTGCCGCGTGTGGCGCGTGGCCCGCTACGCCATCGCCCCCCTCTTCCTCCTCGAGCCCATCGACGAGCGGGATCGATGGATCACGCGCCGCCTCTACGACCCGGCGCGCGACTGTCGAATCGCCCAGGAGATGCTGCTCGGCATCGGCGGGGTCCGCGCCCTTCGCTCGCTCCATCTGGACGTCGACCTCTACCACTTCAACGAGGGGCACGCCGTCTTCGCGGGCGTCGAGCTCATCGCCGACCGGATGGAGGCGGGGGCTGATTTCCCCACGGCCTGGCGGGAGGTGCGCGAGAGGATCGTCTTCACCACGCACACGCCCGTCCCGGCGGGCAACGAGGTCCACGCCATCGAGGACCTCCGGCGACTGGGGGCCGGCTGCGAGCTGGTGGCCGCCGAGCTCCGCGAGATCGGCGGTGATCCCTTCAACATGACGGTGGCGGGCCTGCGGCTGGCCTGCCGGGCCAATGCGGTGGCCCAGCTCCATGGCGAGACCGCCCGCGCCATGTGGGCGCACGTCGCCGATGCCGCGCCGATCCTGGCCATCACCAATGGCGTCCATCGCGGCACCTGGCAGGACGCGCGGATCGCCGCCGCCATGGAGCACGGAGACGACGCGCTCCGCGAGGCGCGGCGCGCCGTGAAGGACGAGCTCCTGGCCGAGGTGGCGGCACGCACCGGCGTGAAGCTCGACCGCGAGGCGCTCACCATCGGCTTCGCGCGGCGAGCGGCCACCTACAAGCGGCCTGACCTCGTGCTGCGCGACCCCATCCGGCTGGCTCCCCTCCTCAAGAACCGGCGCGTCCAGCTGATCTTCTCGGGCAAGGCGCACCCCGCCGACCAGGCGGGCAAGTCCCTCATCGCGCTTCTCGTCGAGACCATCCGCCAGTGGCCGGAGTCCATCGTGTACCTCGAGAACTACGACATGGCCCTGGGGCGCCTGCTCACGCGCGGCTGTGACGTGTGGCTGAACACTCCCCGCCGGCCCATGGAGGCGAGCGGGACCTCGGGAATGAAGGCGGCCATGAACGGCACCCTCAACCTCTCCATCCTCGACGGATGGTGGCCGGAGGGCTGCCAGCACGGGGTCACGGGCTGGGCCATCGGGGATGCTAGGGAAGGGACCGGGGAGGACGCGCGCGACCTGCGCGCCCTCTACGACACCCTGGAAGGCGAGGTGCTGCCGGCCTGGGCCGACCCGTCCCGCTGGACCCGGATGATGCGCGCCTCCATCGCCATGGGCGTCGAGCGCTTTTCCTCCGACCGCATGGTGCGCGAGTATTTCGACCGGCTCTATGCCGCGCCCTAGGATACTCGGAGCGGAACACGAATCGCGTATGGTGATTTCAACGGGCTGCCGCACGTTTCTCCGACAGGCCCCTAGACGGCGTCACTCGACAAGGAGACAGCCATGAACGCCCTGAACGTCAAAGAACTTACCGTCGAGCTTTTGCTCCGCTACGGCTTCCAGGTCCTGGGCGCCCTCGCCATCCTGGCCGTGGGAGTCGTCGCCGCCAAGTGGCTTGGCGGCCTCGCCGACCAGCGCTTTCAGAAGCAGCACATGGAGCCGCCCATGCGGCACCTCTTCGTGCGCGTCATCAAGATCCTCATCGTCGTCATGGCCGGCGTGGTCGCCCTCGACAAGTTCGGTTTCTCCATCGCCCCCCTGGTGGCGGGCATCGGCGTGGCCGGTCTCGGCGTGGGCTTCGCCATGCAGGGCGTGCTCGGCAACCTCATGGCGGGCCTGACCATCATCTTCACCAAGCCCTTCCGCGTGGGCGAGTACATCGAGATAGGCGAGGAGAGGGGTGACGTCTCCATGATCACGCTGTCCTCGACGATCCTCACCCACCCCGATCATTCGCGCGTCATCATTCCCAACCGGAAGATCGTCGGCGAGATCTTGCACAACTTCGGGACGATGAGACAGCTTCATCTGGCCGTCCACGTCCCCCACCACACCGATCTCAACCAGGCCCTCGAGGCCTGCCGGCAGATCGTCGATGCCAATATCCGGGTCCTCAAGGACCCGACCCCGAGTCTCGGGATCGGCGCAGTGGAGGCGGGCGGGATCAAGCTCACCGTGGAGCCCTGGGTACGCGTGATAGACGTGGTGCCGGCGGAAGCCGAGATCTACCAGGGCCTCGTCGAGGCCTTCCGGGCGCGACGCATCGGCGTGCCCGTCAGCGCGCACGAGGTCAGGCTTCTCGAAGCCGCCGTCTCGCGCTAGGCGGAGGCGGGGCGAGGCCGCCCCCTCACCCTACCCTCTCCCCGATGGGGGAGAGGGATGAAAAGCGGAATCTCCTGTCCCTTAGCCCAGGCTAGACAGGATCTCTCCTCGCTCACTCCACGATTCTGCGCGTCACCGACCGCGTGGCGCCAAAGGTCGGGATGAAGGCCGAGTGCTTGCCCGCGCCGCCCGCCACGATGACCATGATGTCCCGCCAGTCGCGGGCGATTCGCAGCAACGCATCGGAA
>DASYTI010000129.1 GCA_036002485.1 Candidatus Methylomirabilota bacterium
CAGAACGGGGAACTTGCTGCCCTTGAGCCGCTCGCAGATCACCACGGGCCGGCGTCGGCCCTCGCGCTCGAGCTTGACCACGAGGGCGGTCAGCTCGTAGGCGGGGTCGATCTCCTGCGAGATCATCACGATCTCCTCGGGCTTGATGCGCTTGACGAGGTCGAGATAGGCGGTAAGGCTCTGCGCCATCAGTAGCTCCTTCAGGGTGACGGCAATGAAACGGGCGGGGCAATCAGCCGGCGCTAGCTTAGCCCGCCTGGCCGGGGCGATACAAGGGCGCCTCCGGCGTCCGGACGCGCTCCGGCCTCACGCCCATTCCGATGAGCCTGGCAGGAATGCGCGGAAGCCCGGGAAGCTGCGCGAGCAGACGCAGGATGAGTGGCGCCCGGGGCGGGCCCGTGCTGCTCAACACGGGCCCGATGACCCGCCGCTGAACGATAACCTGGAACCGCTGAATGACGCGCGTGGGGAGCTCGCGCCGGCGCTGGACCCGGCGCAGGTCATCATCCGTCACTCGCCGCTCGCGCAGCGGCGCGGCGAGGAGATTGGCGCTGGCCACGGCATCCTGGATGGCGAGGTTGATGCCGACGCCCCCCACGGGGGACATGGCGTGCGCGGCGTCACCGATGCAGAGGAGCCCCGTGCGGTACCATTGCCGCAGCCGGTCCACGCGCACGGTCAGGAGACTCATGTCGCCCCAGTCGCGCAGCTCCGTCGTCCGGTCTTTGATCCAGGGCGAGAGGAGCGCCACCTGCTCACGGAACGCCTCCATCCCCCGCGCCCGCAGCGACTCGATCGTCCCCTTGGCAATGACGAACCCGCACTGCCAGTAGTCGCCACGGTCGAGCATGACGAAGATGCGACCGGACCCGAACTGCCCCATGACTCCCCCGGGGTCGTCCGGCCGGCGCGAGAGCTTGAACCACAGCACGTCCATCGGCGCTCCCAGCTCCTCGATGGCCAGCCCCGCCCTCTCCCGCAGGACGGAGTGCCGCCCGTCCGCGGCCACCACGAGGTCGGCGCGGACTTCTTGCGTCCCTTCCGGCGTCGTCACGCGCACCCCGACCACGCGCCCGGACTCCTCCACGAGATCGGTGGCCTCGGCCCGCATCCAGAGACGGAAGCCTGGATAGCGGGCGGCGCGGAGGGCGAGAAAGTTCAGAAAGTCCCACTGCGGCATGAAGGCGATGAACTTGCAGCGCGTGGGCAGATGCCCGAGGTCCGCGATCGTCACGCGCTGGGAGCCGACGACCGCGGTCAGCTGCCTGACTTTCTGGTGGGGCAGCTGGAGGAACTCGTCGAGCCATCCTAGCTCGTGCATGATCTCGAGCGTGGACGGGTGGATGGTGTCGCCCCGGAAGTCGCGCAGGAAATCGGCATGCTTCTCCAGGACGACAACGTCGACGCCCGCGCGGGCGAGCAGGGTGCCCAGCATCATGCCGGCGGGGCCGCCGCCCGCGATGCAGCAGCAAACCGCGCCCGTGTCAGCGGGCACGGATGCCCATCCGTGTCGAGATTACGCCCCTCATGCCCCGTCCGGGTTGCGGTACACTGCCGCCTGACGCGAGTGGGGCACGCGGGTAGCTCGGCTCATAACCAGAGGAGATCATCTCGTGGCACTCACCGGCACTGTGTACCACATCGATCTCGCCAAGGGCAGCATCGAGAAGAAGACGCTCTCCGAGGAGGTGTATCGCAAGTACCCGGGCGGGAGTGCGCTGGCGACCTATCTGTTGCTCCAGCAGATCCCCGCCGGTGCCGACCCGCTCGGCCCCGACAATGTCCTCGTCATGGCCGTGAGCCCGCTCACCGGCCTCGCCATCTCGGGGCAGAGCCGCATGACCGCCTGCGCGCGCTCCCCTCTCACGGGGGCCATCGGCGACAGCCAGTGCGGCGGATTCTTCCCCGCCGAGATGCGGGCGGCGGGCGCCGACGCCCTCGTCTTCACGGGCCAGTCCGAGGAGCCCGTCTATCTGTGGCTGCACGACGGCGAGGCCGAGCTCAAGCCCGCCCGGCATCTTTGGGGCAAGGTCACCGCTGATGCGGACCGCATGCTCAAGGAGGAAGTCGGCGATCCGAAGGCGGAGATCGCGCAGATCGGGCCCGCCGGCGAGAACCTGGTCCGCTTCGCGGCAATCATGAACATGGTCAATCGCGCCAACGGTCGCACGGGACTCGGCGCCGTGATGGGATCGAAGCGCCTCAAGGCCGTGGTCGTGCGTGGTTCGCACAGTCCCAAGCCCGCGGCGCCCGAGCAGTTCCGCGGTCTCGTCAAGCGGCTCAAGGAGCTGCAGGAGGCCAACCCCGGCATCGTGTGGTTCGGGGAGTACGGCACCGCCGGTGTCCTCGCCATCCAGGACAAGGTGGGCGGCCAACCCACGCGGAACTACACCGAGGGCACTTTCGCCCAGGCCAAGGACATCGACGGCTCCACGCTGGCCAAGACCATCTTGAAGGAGCGCGACACCTGCTATGCCTGCGTGGTCAAGTGCAAGCGGACCGTCGAGGTCCACGAGCCCGGCCTCGACATCGATCCGATCTACGGCGGGCCCGAGTACGAGACCCTAACCTTCTTCGGCACCATGTGCGGCGTGGGCGACCTCAAGCTCCTCTCCAAGGCCTCGGCCGACGCGAACATGTACGGGATGGACACGATCTCGGCCGGCGCGACCATCGCCTGGGCCATCGAGGCCAAGAGCAAGGGGCTCCTGGACGACAAGGGCCTGGGCCTGGCCTATGGCGACGGGCGGTCGGTGCTGCGCGCCATCGAGGCCATCGCGCTCCGACGCGGCATCGGCGATCTCCTCGCCGAGGGCAGCCTGCGGGCCGCCAAGAGCATCGGACAGGACGCGGTAGATCTCACCGTCACTGTCAAGGGCCAGGAGCTGCCCGCTCACATGCCCCAGGTCAAGCGCTCGCTCGGGCTCGTCTACGCCGTCAATCCTTTTGGCGCCGATCACCAATCGTCCGAGCACGACTCCGCCCTCCGGGCCAAGCCCGGCAGTCTCCATCACGGGCGACTTCAGCAACTCGACATCGCGGCGGCCTTGCCGACAACCGATCTCTCCGACGCCAAGGTCCGCTTCGCCTACCGGTCGCAGTGCTTCTACTCCGCCCTCGACACGCTCGGTCTCTGCCAGTTCGTGTGGGGCCCCTCGTGGCAGCTCTACGGGCCCAATGACACCGTCGAGCTCGTCCGCACGGGCACGGGATGGGACGCGACCATGGAGGAGCTCCTCACGGTGGGCGAGCGGCGCATCGCGATGATGCGCGCCTTCAATGCCCGCGAAGGCATGGGCAAGTCGGCCGACACGCTGCCCAAGAAGCTCTTCCAGCCGCTCGGGGGCACGGGCCCGACGGCGGGCGTGGCCCTGACCACCGAGGAGTTCGAGCGCGCGCGCGACAGCTACTACCAGCT
>DASYTI010000130.1 GCA_036002485.1 Candidatus Methylomirabilota bacterium
TCGAGCCCCCGCCGCCGACCCACAGGAGATCCAGATGACCGTGGACGTCTATATTCCCACGCCCTTCCGTCGGGCGACCAATAACAAGGACAAGGTGTCCGTGGAGGCGCAGGACGTGCGCGGGCTGCTCGACGAGCTGGAGGACAGGTTCAGCGCCCTCAAGGGCCTCGTGCGCAATGAGGCCGGGGAGATCCACGATCACGTCAATGTCTACGTCAACAGCGAGGCCATCGAGTCGCTGCAAGGGCTCGGCACCGCGCTGAAGGACGGAGACGAGGTCGCGATCATTCCCGCCCTCGCCGGGGGGGCAGGTCCCGCCCTCGCCGGAGGGATTGATCGGGCCCTCGCCGGGGGGGCTGGCCGGCCCTCGGCCGAGGGGGCCCTCATCGAGCGATGATTCTCACTCCCGAGGAGTACGCGCGGGTCGAAGCGCAGGCCGTGGCCGAATACCCGTCGGAGTGCTGTGGCGTGGTCCTGGATCGGCCAGGGTCGCCTCCCGAGCGAGTCTTGATGCCCTGCCGGAACCTGCAGGACGAGCTTCACGCCAAGGATCCGGTGCGCCATCCGCGCGATGCGAGGACGGCCTACTACATCGATCCCACCGATTTGATCGCCATCGGCCGACGAGAGGCCCAGGGCTTCCGCGTGGCCACGATCTATCATTCCCACATCGACACCGGCGCCTACTTCTCCCCGACGGACAAACGCAATGCCCTGGTCAACGGCGAGCCCGCCTATCCGGACGCGACCTACGTCGTGCTCTCGGTGATGGAGGGGCGCGTGGTCGAGGCCGGCGCCTTTCGCTGGGACCCCGGGGCCGGAGATTTCGTCGCCTTCGACTGGAAGCGCCCGCAGTCCTGATCGCTCCCATGACCGCCTCTCGCTCGGAGTCGCTCTTCGGCCAGGCCCAGCGGGTGATCCCCGGTGGCGTCAATAGCCCTGTCCGCGCCTTTCGCGGCGTGGGCGGCACGCCCTTCTTCGTCCGGAGCGCCGAGGGCAGCCGCATCACGGATGTCGACGGCCGCTCTTACATCGATTTCCTCGGCTCCTGGGGCCCGCTCATCCTGGGCCACGCCGCCCCCGCCGTGATCGAGGCGGTGGGCGAGGCGCTCGCGCGCGGCACGAGCTATGGCGCGCCGACTCCGGGCGAGGTCGAGCTGGCGGATCTCATCGTCTCCGCCGTGCCGTCGATGGAGATGGTGCGTCTGGTCTCCTCGGGCACCGAGGCGGCCATGAGCGCCATCCGTCTCGCGCGGGGCGCCACCGGTCGCGACCTCATCGTCAAGTTCGAGGGCTGCTACCACGGCCACGCCGATAGCCTCCTCGTCAAGGCGGGCTCGGGCGGAGCAACCTTCGGCGTGCCGGATAGTCTGGGCGTGCCGTCGGCGCTGGCCCAGATGACGCTGACTACACCCTTCAATGATCTCGGAGCCGTGGAGCGCCTCATGTCCGCGCGCGGCGGCGAGGTGGCGGTCATCATCGTGGAGCCCGTGGCCGGTAACATGGGAGTGGTCCCACCTGCCCCCGGCTTTCTCGAAGGGCTCCGGCACCTGTGCGACCGGCACGGCGCCCTCCTGCTCTTCGACGAAGTCATCACCGGCTTCCGCCTGGGCTTCGGCGGCGCCCAGGCCCGCTACGGAGTGCGTCCGGACCTGACCTGCCTCGGCAAGATCATCGGCGGTGGCCTGCCCGTGGGTGCGTATGGCGGCCCTCGTGCCCTCATGGAGCGGATCTCGCCCCTGGGCGGCGTCTATCAGGCGGGCACGCTCTCGGGCAATCCCTTGGCCGTGGCGGCAGGCCTGACCACGCTCCGGGCTCTTGCCGATGCCGCTGTCTACTCGCGGCTCGAGCGCGCCGGCAGCACCCTCGAAGCCGGGCTCGCCGACGGCGCGCGCGCCGCGGGTATCCCCCTCACGGTCAACCGCGTCGGCTCCATGCTGACCGCCTTCTTCACCGACGGTCCCGTGACGGACTATGCCTCGGCGAAGCGCGCGAATACCGAGCGCTACGCGCGGTTCTTCCACGCCATGCTCGAACGAGGCGTCTTCCTCGCCGCCTCGCAGTTCGAGGCGGCCTTCGTCTCGCTCGCCCACTCCGACGCGGATCTGGAAACGGCGGCGCGGGCCGCCCGCGAAGCCTTCGCCACGCTCCGCTGACCTGTCGTCTTCGCGCCCGGCTCGGGAATGGGCAAGATGACTATTGACCCTGGTTTTTCTGCGTGATACGGTTCACAAGGCCGTGGCCCGGAGAGGTTCGTCCACCGGCCATCCCGGAGCGCATCACACGCGCGGCAGCGGATGAGCCGCAAGGAGCGCATGAGCGTCAATGGTGGTGAACCCACCGTGTCTTCTCAGCCCTCGCCTCGCGGCCACGCCGCTCAGCTCGAACGGCCACGCCTGCGGCATTCACTCAGCTCTCGTCTCGCGTCGGCCCCTGGCCGCCGCTCAACTCGAACAGCGGGCAGCGTCTCGGCTCGAACTATCACGGCCTTCGCTTCGGAAGTCCCGGATGTCCCGTTCCGTCGTTTCGGCCTCCGATCTCGCGTCGCCCCCTTCAAAGTCGTGATGATCGCTGGGCGGACAGCGGCATGAGCGAGCCCGCCAAGAACGGAATGGACCGCCGAGCATTCTTCAAGATCGTCGCCACCTCGGGCGCGGCGGTAGCCGCGGCGGGCTGCGGCAAGGAAGGGGACGAGCTCCTCGGCCGCGTGCCCACGAAGCTCATCCCCTACGTCGTTCCTCCGGACGGGATCGTCCCGGGGTTGGCCGCGTACTTCTCGACGGTGTGCCGGGAATGCCCGGCGGGCTGCGGCCTCGTGGCCAAGAATCGCGACGGCCGCGTCATCAAGCTCGAGGGCAACCCCGATCATCCCGTCAACGCGGGCACGCTCTGCCTCCGCGGCCAGGCCCAGCTCCAGGGGCTCTATCACCCCGATCGATTCCGCGGCCCTCAGGTGGGCGGGAAGGCCGCGGCCTGGGACGAGGTCGAGAAGCAGGTCGGCGACAAGCTCGCCGCCCTCGCCAAGGCGCGGCAGGGGAGCAAGATCGCGCTGGTGAGCGGCCTCGAGACGGGCAGCCTCGGGCGTCTGATGGACGAGTGGACGCGGGCCCTCGGCGCGCGCCCGCGGATCGCGTATGAGCCCCTGGGCTACGAGGCCCTCCGCGCGGCCAATCGCGCGGCCTTCGGGCGGGACGCCATCCCGCACTACGCCATCGAGGAGGCGGGCTACCTCGTCTCCTTCGGCGCCGATTTCCTCGAGACGTGGATCAATCCCGTGGCCTACGCGGGCAGCTTCGCTCGGATGCATGCCCTCGGGCGCGGGCGCGCCGGCACCTTCGTCCACATCGAGCCGCGCCAGTCCATGACGGCGGCCAATGCCGATGAGTGGCTGCGCAATGCCCCCGGCACCGAGGGCGTGCTCGCCCTCGCCATGCTCAAGGTCATGCTGGACGAGGGGATCCACGCCAGGGAATCCGACTCGGGCGCGCTGCGCGCCGCCGTCAAGGGCGTGGATGTCGCCAAGGCGGCCGAGATCTCCGGGGTGCCCGCGGAGACCATCAAGCGCGTCGCCCACGATTTCGCGCATGCCAAGGGTGCCCTGGCCATCGGCGGGGGCATGGCCATGACGGGGCCGCAGGCCACCGACACCCTGATCGCCGTCAACCTGCTCAATATCGCCGTGGGCGCCGTCGGCAAGACCATCCGCTTCGGGTCGGACGCGGCCCTGGGCAAGGCCGGCTCGTTTGCCGACATGGCCAAGCTGACGCAGGCCATGGCCGCCGGCGAGATCGAGGTCCTGATACTTGCCGGCGTCAACCCCGTGTACAGCATGCCCGCCAAGTCCGGCTTCAGCGAGGCGATGGGCAAGGTCGGCCTCGTGGTGAGCCTCTCCCATCACCCGACGGAGACGACGGCCAAGTCCACCGTGGTGCTGCCCGCCTTGCACCCTCTGGAGTCGTGGGGCGACTACGTCGCGCGTGATGGCGTCATCGGCCTCATGCAGCCGACCATGGGGCCGGTGACGATCGACGGCAAGCCCATCGACGGCAAGTCCACGGGCGATATCCTGCTCTCCGTCGGACGCCGGGCTCTCGGCACCGAGGAGGGCAAAGGCCCGCTCAAGTGGGCCAGCTACGAGGAGTACGTCCGCGAGCAGTGGCAGGGGCTCGCGCGCCAGTACGGCTCGGGCAAGGCCTTCGCCGACTTCTGGGAGGAGTCGCTCCGGCGCGGCGGCGTCTGGGGCGCGCCCGCCACGGCGGCCATCGGCAAGGTGGATATCGGGCGTCTCACCGGCGAGCCGGCCAAGCTCGAGGGCGACGGCACGCACGCGCTCCTCGTCTATCCGTCGGCGCGGTTCTATGACGGCCGCTCGGCGGACAAGCCATGGCTCCAGGAAGCTCCCGACGTCATGACCCAGATCGCGTGGGACGGCTGGGTCGAAGTGCCCGTGGAGACGGCGGACAAGCTCGCGCTCGGCCGCGGAGACGTGGTCACGCTGACCTCGCCGTACGGCAGCATCGAGCTGCCGGCCTGGCCCTCGAAGAGCCTGCACCCGGGCGCGGTGGCCGTGGCCATGGGGCTGGGACACGACTTCCCTGGTGCTTTCGCCAAGGGCGGCCGCTTGAGGTCCAACGCGGACCACGATGTCTTCCTCAACGGCGGAGCGAACCCGCTACGTCTCTTGCCGGCGGCGCCCGAGACGGCCTCCGGCGGGCTGCCGCATCTCGTGGTCAAGGTCACCCTCGCCCGCACGGGCACGCGACGGCCGCTCGCCATACCACAGGCGACCTTCGACGACGAGAACCGGGAGATCGCCGAGATCGTCGGCCTGGCCGCGGCCCGCGAGATGGAGCTGCGCGGCAAGCCGCCCGAGGGCGCGAGCGTGCCGAGCATGTATCCCCCGGTCAAGTATCCGGACTACCGGTGGGGTTTGGCGGTGGACGTAGACGCCTGCACCGGCTGCCAGGCCTGCGTGGTCGCCTGCTCGGCCGAGAACAATGTCCCGGTGGTGGGCAAGGCCCAGGTCGCTTATGGCCGCGCCCAGCAGTGGATACGCCTCGAGCGATGGGAGAAGGGGCAGGGGGGAAGGACGAACGTGTTCCTGCCCATGTTCTGCCAGCATTGCGGAGTCGCGCCATGCGAGCCCGTCTGTCCCGTGTACGCCGCCTACCACACGACGGAGGGGCTGAACGCGCAGATCTACAACCGCTGCGTGGGCACGCGCTACTGCGGCAACAACTGCCCGTATCATGTCCGCCGCTTCAACTGGTTCAACTACACGTGGACGGCGCCCCTCGACCAGCAGCTCAATCCCGACGTCACCGTCCGCCAGCTCGGGGTCATGGAGAAGTGCACGATGTGCCTCCAGCGCATCGAGAAGGGCAAGGACGAGGCGCGCGAGGTGGGACGCGCGGTGAAGGACGGCGACATCCAGACGGCCTGCCAGCAGACCTGTCCGACCCAGGCCATCACCTTCGGCAATCTCAAGGAGGGCGCGGCGCGGGTGACCAAGCTCTCCGCGAGTCCGCGGAGCTATCACGTGCTGAACGAGCTCGGGACGAGGCCGGCGGTGACGTATCTCGCCAAGGTCGTGCGTGGGGAGACGGGCGGACACGGCGCCGGGAAGGGGCACAAGGCATGAGCGTGGCGACCCAGCCGGGACAGCCGAGCTGGGCGGATGTCAATCGGGACGTCGCCCGGACCGTGAGCATGCCGGGCAATACCTACTTCGCCTGGATGTGCCTCGTGGCCCTCACCCTCGGATGCGGCGTCCTGGCCTGGTCCTACCAGATCTGGGCGGGCATGGGCGCGGCGGGCAAGCGGACGCCCCAGATGTGGGCGATGTACATCACGACCTTCGTGTTCTGGATCGGCATCGGGCATGCCGGCACCCTCATCTCCGCCATCCTGTATCTCTTCCGCGCGAAGTGGCGGACCTCGATCTACCGGGGCGCCGAGGCCATGACGGTCTTCGCCGTGATGACGGCCGGGCTCTTCCCCCTCATCCACGCCGGGCGGATCTGGTTCGCGTACTGGCTCACGCCGTATCCGAACCAGCGGTATCTCTGGCCCAACTTCAAGTCGCCCCTCGTGTGGGACGTCTTCGCGATCTCGACCTACCTGACCATCAGCGTGGTCTTCTTCCTCGTGGGACTCGTGCCGGATATCGCGGCCCTGCGGGACCAGTCCACCGGGATCAAGAGGAAGATCTACGCCGTGATGTCCCTGGGGTGGGAGGGCTCGGACTCGCAGTGGCGCCACTACCGGCGGGCCTACGGCCTGCTCGCCTCGCTGGCCACGCCCCTCGTCCTCTCCGTGCACAGCGTGGTGTCCTTCGACTTCGCCATGGCCCTGGTGCCGGGCTGGCACTCTACGCTCTTCGCCCCCTTCTTCGTGGACGGCGCCATCTTCTCGGGCTTCGCCATGGTGCTGCTGCTCATGCTTCCCATGCGCTACCTCTTCGACTGGTACGCCTACATCACGGACAAGCACCTGGACGCGATGGGCAAGCTGATCCTGGTCACCAGTCTGGTTCTGACCTACTTCTACCTCTGCGAGGCCTTCACGTCGTGGTACAGCGGCGAGCACTTCGAGCGGGCCTCCCTCTTCTACCGGGCCACCAAGCAATACGCGTGGGCCTTCTGGCTCCAGTATTTCTGCAATAGCCTCGTGCCCCTCGTGCTGTTCTGGAAGAAGGCGCGCACCCATGCCGCCACGCTCTATGTCGTCTCGCTCTTCGTTCTGGTCGGGATGTGGTTCGAGCGCTTCAACATCATCGTCCTGGGGCTCGGCTTCGACTTCTACCCGTACACCTGGGGCACCTACTATCCGACGGTGACGGATTCGACGATCATCATCGGCTCGTTCGCGTGGTTCCTCCTCCTTTTCCTGGGTTTCATCCGCGTGCTGCCCTCGCTGTCTATCGTCGAGGTCAAGGAGGTGCTGCCGCATCCCCTCAAGTACGCCCGCGGGGGGCATCACTAGCATGGCCGGGACTTCCGTCCTGGGCATCTTCGCCCACGTGGACACCACGCTCGACGCCATCCGGAAGCTCCGCGAGAAGGGCTTCTTGGAGCTGACCGTCTACACGCCGGTGCCCGTGGAGGAGATCGAGGAGGAGATCGAGCGCGTGCGGCCCCTGTCGAAGGTGCGTCTGTTCACCCTGATCGGCGCCCTCACGGGCACCAGCGCGGGCTTCTTCCTGACCATCTGGTCCTCGCTCAAGTGGAGCCTGGTGACGGGGGCGAAGGACCCGGTGTCGTACCCACCCTTCATCATCATCGCCTTCGAGCTCACCATCCTCTTCGGCGGGCTGGCCACGGCCCTCGCCATCCTCCTCCTCGGCCGGCTGCCCAAGCTCTCGCCCTCGCCGACCTACGATCCGAGCTTCACGCTGGATCGCTTCGGCGTCGCCGTCAGCTGCCCTCCCGAGACGGCGGCCACGGTGACGTCGCTGCTCACGGCCTCCGGCGCCGAGGAGGTGCGGCAATGATGAAGTATGTCTTCGTCCTCGTCCTCCTGCTGGTGGGTGGGGCGGCGGGGGTGCAGGGGATCCTGCTCGTGTATCGGTGGAACCACAACATGACGGTCACCCAGCGGATCATGCCGGGCGAGATGTCGTTCGCCATGGCCCCGGGCAGCCTGCCGCGGGACGGCGGGCAGCTCTATTACGGGAAGGAGCAGCGCGAGGCCGCGGCCGCCCGGAAGAATCCGGTGCCCGCCACGTCCGAGTCGATCAAGAAGGGCGAGGCGCTCTACGTCGTGTACTGCACGCCCTGCCATGGCGCCTCGGGCAAAGGCGACGGGCTCGTCTCGACGAAGTTCGTGCTCCCGGCCGACCTGAGCAATGCGGCGCTCCAGAAGGCCCGTACCGACGGCTACTGGCAAAGCTATCTCTCGGTGGGCGGCGCGGTGATGCCGTCCTACGCCGAGGCGCTGTCTCCGGTGGAGCGCTGGCACGTGGTCAACTACCTTCGCACCCTGGCCCAGAAATGAGCCCGGATTCGACGGGCGCCCCTCCCACGGCCAAAGGCACGGGACTCCTGTGGGTCCTGGCCGCCGCGGGCGCCGTCGCCTTCCTCTTCGGCGTCTTCCTGGCCGATCCCAAGTCGACCTGGGGCATCTATCTCGTCAATCTCATCTTCTGGTCGTGCCTCGCCGTCACCGGCCCGGCGCTGGCCGGGGCTATCCAGATCACGGAGGGGCGCTGGTCGCCCTCCGTGAAGCGCATCGCGCTGACCACGGCAGGCTTTCTGCCCGTGTCCCTCATCGGCTTCGTCATCCTCTTCTTCGGGCGGGCCACGCTCTATCCATGGGTAACAGCGCCCATCGAGAACAAGGCGGCCTGGCTCAATGTGCCCTTCATGGCGATCCGGATCGCCATCGGGACGGCGGCTCTCTACTGGGTAGCGTTCATCTTCGCCAAGGCCGTCTTCGCTCAGGACGCGGCAGGCGCCGACACCCCGGCGGCCGAGGCGCGGCGGAACAAGCTCGCGACCACGCTGCTCATCCTCTTCGTGGTCGTCGTCTCCCTGTGGGCATTCGATCTCGTGATGACGCTGGACCCGATCTGGTACAGCGGGCTCTTCGGCGGCTACTACGTGGTCAAGGCACTGTACACGGGCTTCGGCCTCGTGACCTTCCTGACCATCCGCGCCAATGCCCGCGGGGTCACCAATGTCGCGCCCTCGGGCATCCAGGACATGGCCAAGCTCACCTTCGCCATGTCCGTCATGTGGATGTACTTCTTCTTCTCGCAGTACCTGGTGATCTGGTACGGCAATGTCCCGATCGAGACGCGTTTCTTCGTCGCGCGCTTCTTCAACCCGCCCTGGGGCGTGGTGGCATGGCTGGTCTTCATCTTCGGCTGGCTGATTCCTTTCTCCTATCTGCTCAAGCGTCTGACGGGGCGGCCGCCCACCCGGCACAAGGTCCTCGTGGTCATCCTCTTCTGCGGCTGGATCTCGATCTTCGTCGAGCACGTGCTCGTGGTCTTCCCGTCCCTCGACACGAAGATCGGCTTCCCCCTCGGGCTCAAGGAGGTCCTGATCACCGCGGGATTCTTCGCCCTCTTCGCCCTCAGCCGCCGCCGGTTCCTGCAGACCTACAACCCGGTGCTCCGCCAGGCCAGGTAGGGGCAGCCTGTCCAGGGCGCGACGCGGCGTCCGGGCCCGCGTCGACCATGGGGGCTAGGGCGAGAAGGAAGCACGAGCGTAGAGCCTTGGCACAGCAGTGACGTCGTCGAGCTACTCGCGTTGCTCGCCCTTGGCGCGTCAGAACCGCCAAAACAGAGGGCGCCAGCCTGCGCCACATCCCGCCGCGCATGCGCGGCGGGCTACGGAGAGCCCCCGCGCGTGGGAAGCGATACCCATGCCGCTCGGATTGACTCGAGAATCGCAGGGTAGACCACGAAGCGCCGAAACGGTTCGATAGCCGCCATGTAGAGCGGTGTGAATGCCGAGACGTTCTCAACGTAGATCGCCCAATACAGCCGGTAGCCAGCGGCGAGCCGACGGAGAGCCATGCAGCTGAAGGCGTGTACGGTGGCGTTCCTTGCCTCGCCCACCATCTCGTACCGAAACTCGTAGATCAACCGAAGCGGCCCGAACACCGCACCGATCGGAGAGAGCGAGCGCCGGCGCTGTTCGTCGCTCAAGCGGCTTGCGTATGCGGGCTCGGGCTGCTCGCCGTCCCAGTAGAAGACCCGCCCGAGAAATCTGCGCAGCCCCACGAGCACTCGTACGGAGAACGTAGGTTGGTGTCTCGTCGCATCCATGAGCCGCCGGACGTCAGCGATCGTGCGCTCATCGCCACCGTCGGGGAGATCGACGACGGAGACGTCCCGCAGCGGGATGTCTTTCAAGAGCGCATGCACTTCAAGGTCGAGAGCCAAGAACTCTGCGTGGGAGATTCGCATGAAGTTCGTAGACTACTCGATGCTCGGAGCGCAGACAACATAGAGCCCATTCCCAGTCATGGCTGGGCTCGTCTGGCCTTGGCACAGCGCAGATGAAGCGTCCGGCATCGTGGGGCGATCCTGCCAGAGTGTGTCGGAGGACAACTGATGCGGCTAACCCGACTCGTGCCGCGACGGACTAGGTCGGGCTCTCTGGGCGAGCGGGTGCAGGACGTCGATGGCCCACCCCACGTCCAGTCGCTCCCCGAGCCAGCCGGCACACCCCGTCCGCGCGGTGACACGCAGGCCTTGCGAGTCGTGACAGGCTCGCAGAGCCTTGATCGGATCCGCGGGCACCGCGGCAGGCGCCGGCACCTCAGGGAGCGGGCGGCCGTCCGGCCGCCGGAACTGGAGCGCTCCGTCGGGTAAACGCGCGACCTGGTAGCCCTCCTCGTGCACCGCCCGGTGATGCCGGCGACAGAGCAGGGCGAGGTTCGAGAGCGTGGTCGGGCCCCCGTGCGCCCAGTGGCGGAGGTGATGCCCCTGGGTGAAGCGAAGGCCGCACCCCGGGAAGCGGCAGCCCTGATCCCGATGGTGGAGCGCTCGCCGCAAGGCGGGGGGAATCGTCCGGGTCCGGGCCCCGATCTCCAGCAGGCGCCCGGCATCATCATGACGCATCACCACCCGGCTGGCGTCGCACGCTAACCGCCGGGACGTTTCCGCGGGAACGCGCGTCCCCTCCTCGAGGACAGACTGGCCCGGCTGATCCGGATCGGCCAGGACCTGGGCGTCGACGTGAACCACCACCTGGTAGCGCTCGCCCGGGGCGCCGGGATCGAGCCCGTGATGCAGGGCCGTCTCCGCGAGCAGGGCCAGGGCATCGGCCTGCTGCTGGGAGACCGGGGGCGTTTCCGCGGAAACGTCCCCGAAACCTGCCGAGGCCCTAGCCCGCTCCCGGGCCCGCTGATAGAGGCTCTCGCGGGCGGCGGCCAGGGCTTGCATGACCAGCGCTCCCACCTCCGGC
>DASYTI010000131.1 GCA_036002485.1 Candidatus Methylomirabilota bacterium
AGAGGCGAACCGGGCCAGATTCTGCGTCACCCACTGGATGATGCCCTCCGCAACCCGCGAGGCACCCCAGAAGCCCGCATGTTTGGCGGGCGCTGAGTGATTATGGCCCGATCGATTCACCGCCCAAAACGAAAATGCGGGTCTAGATGGCTCGGAGGGGGGCTCCGCCCCCCTTCCGAAGCCTCCCCCGAACAGATGGCGCCGGCGAAGCCGGCGCTCGAAGCGGAACACTCCTGCTCGCGAGGGCATGAAGACTACCTGGAGCCACATGCCCTCCCTCTGCACCCCGGGAAGGATGGTGGCCATCAGTAGACCTTCAGGATCTCGTATTCGGTAGTGCGCTGGACGGGGGTGAAGCCTGCCTCGCGAATCAGGGTGACGATCTCGTCCACGGTGACCTTGTTGACGTAGTCGGCGGCGGCGTGGACGTTTTCCTCGAAGAGCGTGCCCCCGAAATCGTCAGAGCCCCAGTGAAGGGCCACCTGACCCGTCCGCTTGCCCTCGGAGAACCACGAGGCCTGCACGTGGGGGAAGTTGTCCAGGTAGAGCCGCGACGCCGCGAGCATGCGGAGGTAGGCGTTCGGGCCCTTGTGCGTCTTGATCCACTTCTCGAGAAGGGTATGGCCGGGCTTGAAGGACCAGGGCACGAAGGCCGTGAAGCCTCCATGCTCGTCCTGGAGATCACGGATGTACTCCCAGTGGTCCACCACATCGTCGGGCGTCTCGAGGTGGCCGTACATCATGGTCGCGGTGGACCGGAATCCCTGGCGATGGGCCTCGCGGTGGACGTCGAGCCAGGCCCGGGGCCCGCCCTTCTTGGGCTCGATGCGCTTGCGCACGCGCTCCGAGAGCACCTCGGCTCCCCCGCCCGGGAGCGTGGTCTGACCCGCTGCCTTGAGGCGCCCGAGGACTTCGGGCATGGAGAGCTTCGAGACCTCGGCCATGGTCATGATCTCGGAAGCCGTGAAGAAGTGCGGGGTCACCTCGGGGAAGCGGCGCCGCGTCTCCGTCACCAGGGACAGGTAGTAGTCGAGGGGGAGGGCGGGATTGTGCCCGCCCTGGAGGAGCACGGTGGTCGCGCCCATCCGGGCCGCGGAGTCGATTTTCTCCAGCACCTGCTCGACGGTGAGCGTCCAGGCTTCGGGGTCTCCGGGCTTTCGGTAGAAGGCGCAGAACTGGCAGTCGGTGACGCAGACATTGGTGTAGTTCGGGTTCGAGTCGATGACGAAGCTGACCTGGCGCTCCGGATGGAGACGGAAGCGTGTCTCCTGGGCGAGGGCTCCCAGCTCCACGAGCGGCGCGTGCGTGAGCAGCCACAGGCCCTCGGCGCGGTCGAGCCGCTTGCCCGCCTCGACCTTGGCGCGGATCTCCGCGAGCACGCGCTAGCTCCAGACCTTGACGACGTTGTAGAGCGCGTCACGCTCGACGGCCACCTTGCCCGCGTCGTGGATCATCCTCAGAACCTGCTCCCGGGCCAGTCCCGGCGGGCTCGCAGCCTGCGCCATGTGGGCGATCTTCTCGTCTTCCAGCGTTCCGTTGACATCCGAGGCGCCGAAGTGAAGGGCCACGGAGGCGGTCTCCTCGCCGATCATGACCCAGTACGCCTCGATGTGGGGGAAGTTGTCGAGAAGAAGCCGTGAGGCCGCGATGGTCCGGAGGTCATCCGTGGGCGGCGTCTGACGCGGCACGAGCTTCGTATTGCCGATCTGGTAAGCGAGCGGAATGAAGGTGAGAAATCCGCCGGAAGCGTCCTGTTGCCCGCGGAGGCGGAGCAGGTGCTCCACCCGCTCGGCCATGGTCTCGATGTGACCGTAGAGCATGGTCGCATTGGTCTTGATCCCGAGGGAATGCGCGATGCCGTGAATCTCGAGCCAGCGATTGGCGTCCGCCTTGCCGGTGTAGTGGAGCGCTTTCTGCAGGCGCGGGGAGAAGATCTCGGCCCCGCCGCCCGGCATGGAGTGCAGGCCCGCCTTCTTGAGCCGGGTCAGCGCCTCGCGCGGCTCGATCTTCCAGCGCCGCCACAGATAGTCGATCTCGGCCGCCGTGAAGGCCTTGATCTGGGTCTCCGGTCGGGCCGCGTGAATGGCGCCGATGAGGCGCTCGTAGTACTCGAACGGCCAGTCGGGATGATGGCCGCCCACGATATGCGCCTCGCGCGTGCCAGGCTTGATCATGGCCAGCACGTCCTCGATGGAGTTCTCGAAGGCGCCTTCCTCGCCCTTTTTCCGGGCAAAGTCGCAGAAGGAGCAGGAGAGCACGCAGACATTGGTCGGATTGATGTAACGGTTGAGGACGAAGAAGACCTGCTCACCGTGCAGACGCGACTTGGCGAAGTCCGCCATCCGGCCGAGGCCGTGGAGATCCTCCGTCTCGAAGAGGACAAGACCGTCCTCCCGGCTGAGCCGCTGGCCGGCGCGCACCTTGTCCCAGAGCGGGTGCAGGCGAGAGTCTCTGAAGCGCGCGGCAAGAGGTTCGGCGGCAAGCATGATACCTCCCTGATAGAGATCCGACCGACCGGTCGGTCTGAGTCTAAGTGGCGGGCTTTCCATCTGTCAAGCTTGCCGGCCTAGTTGGCGGCGTGCGGA
>DASYTI010000132.1 GCA_036002485.1 Candidatus Methylomirabilota bacterium
GGGGCCTTCGACATCACGCCGGACTGGATGCCCATCCTCGACGAGACGGACCTCGAGGGCTTCTTCGTGGCGGCCGGCATGTCGGGCCACGGCTTCAAGCTCGCTCCGGCCGTGGGCGAGATGATGGCCGCGCTCATCTCGGGCGCTACGCCCCCGGTGAACCCCGCCCCATTCCGTCTCTCGCGCTTCGCGGGCCGGGCCGCCACCGGAACCTTCGTGTCCTCATATCTCGGCTGACTCGCGAGTTGCCGCGGCATCTTACCGCCATGTACACTCGTGAGCCATGACCATGTCCCCTGCTCGATCCTCGCGCGTCGGCGTCGACATCGGCGGCACCTTCACCGACCTGGTCTGGGTCGACGACACCACCGGAGCCGTCAAGGTGGGAAAGTTCCTCACCACTCCCAAGGACCCCTCGCAGGCCGTGGAGCAGGGCGTGGTGACGCTCTTGAGCGATGCGGGGGGCTCCGCCGCCGAGGTGCGGTCGATCATCCACGGGACGACGCTGGCCACCAACGCCCTCATCGAGCGCAAGGGCGCCCGCACGGGGCTCCTGACCACCGCGGGCTTCCGCGACGCCGTCGAGATCGGGCACGAAGGCCGCTACGACATGTACGACATCTTCATCGACTCTCCCGCACCGCTCGTTCCCCGTCATCTCCGCCTCGAGGTCACCGAGCGCATGGCCGCGGACGGCCGCGTGCTCACGCCGCTCGACGAGGCGAGCGCGCGGGCGGCCATCGGCACGCTCCGCGAGGCCGGAGCCGAGGCCATCGCCATCTGCCTGCTCCACGCCTATCGCAATCCCGTCCACGAACGGGCCCTCGAGAAGCTCTGCGCCGAGCTCGCGCCCGGCGTGCCCGTCTCCACCTCCTCCGAGGTGGTGCCCGAGATCCGCGAGTACGAGCGGACTTCGACCACGTGCGCCAACGTCTACGTCATGCCGCTCATGTCGCGCTATCTCGACGACCTCGAGCGCAAGCTCCATGAGCTGGGCATTCCCGGCAACTTCTACATCATGCTCTCCTCCGGCGGCGTGGCCACGCCCGCCACCGCCAAGCGCGTGCCCATCCGTCTCGTCGAATCAGGCCCGGCCGCGGGCGCGCTCGCCGCGGCACGCATGGCGCGCGAGCTGGGCGAGCCCAAGCTGCTCTCCTTCGACATGGGCGGCACCACGGCCAAGGCCTGCGTCATCGACAAGGGTGAGCCTCTCCTCGCCCGCGAGTTCGAAGTGGCGCGTGCCGACCGCTTCAAGAAGGGCTCGGGGCTGCCCATCCGCGTCCCCTGCATCGAGATGATCGAGATCGGCGCGGGTGGTGGCTCGCTGGCTCGGGTGGACCGCATGGGGCTCCTCAAAGTGGGCCCCGAGAGCGCGGGCGCGGATCCCGGGCCCGCCTGCTATGCCCTGGGTGGCCAGGTGCCGACGGTGACCGACGCGGATCTGGTTTTAGGCTATCTCGATCCCGGCTTCTTCCTGGGTGGGCGCATGCGCCTCGACGTGGAGGCGGCCCGGCGCGCCGTCGAAGAAAAGGTGGCGCGCCCGATGGGCCTCACGACGACGGAGGCTGCCTGGGGTATCCATCGCGTGGTCAACGAGAACATGGCGGCCGCCGCGCGCGTGCACGGCATCGAGCGCGGCAAGGATCTGCGCGCCTATCCGCTCTTCGCCTTCGGCGGCGCGGGCCCCGTGCATGCCTGGCAGGTGGGACGCATCCTCAAGGTGCCGCGCGTTCTCGTGCCCTTTGGAGCGGGCGCCATGTCGGCCTACGGTCTGCTCGCCGCCCCCCTCGCCTTCGACTTCGTGCGCACGGCCACTCAGCGGCTCGACGCGGCCGACTGGGCGCAGATCAACGGCCTCTTCGGCGAGATGGAGAAGGAAGGCCGTGCCGTGCTGCGCCGGGCGGGCGTGGAGGCCGCCGTCATCACCATCCGCCGCACCGCCGAGATGCGCTATACGGGCCAGGGTCACGAGGTCGAGGTCGAAGTGCCGGCGGGCACGCTCTCGGCCGCGAGCCTCGGTCCGATCACGGCCAACTTCGAGACGGCCTACCGCGCGCTCTACAGCCGGACGCCCATGGGCGTGCCCATCGAGGCACTGAATTTCCGCGTCGTGGTCTCGGGTCCGGTGCCCGAGATCTCGGTCTCTGGCCCGAAAGGCGACGCGCCGGGACCGCGCGTCTCGCTCGCGCCGAAGTCGACGCGCCAGGCCTATTTCCCGGAAGCGCGCGGCTACGTCGACACGCCGGTCTATGACCGCTACGGTCTCCAGCCGGGCCATTCCTTCCCGGGCCCCGCCATCATCGAAGAGCGGGAATCAACCACGGTGGCCGGCCCCGGCGCGCGCGTTAGAATCGACGACCGCCTCACCCTGATCATGGAGCCGGGGGAGGCCGCCCGATGAGCGGCGAGCACACCACTCAGTTCGATCCCATCACGCTCGACATCTGCTGGAACCGGCTGATCGGCGTCGTCAACGAGCAGGCGGCGGCCCTCATGCGCACGTCGTTCACCTCCATCGTCCGCGAGGCGGGTGATCTTTCCGCGGGCGTCTTCGACCGCCGAGGCTGGATGGTGGCGCAGGCGGTGACGGGCACGCCGGGGCACATCAACTCCATGGCGCTGGCCATGAAGCACATCCTCGACGTGTATCCGGTGGACGCGTGGCAGCCCGGGGACGTGGTCATCACCAACGACCCGTGGAAGACCTCGGGCCACCTCAACGACGTGACGATCTGCAATCCGGTCTTCCGGGGCCGCGACCTCATCGCCTTCTTCGCCTCGACCTGCCACTCCGCCGACATCGGCGGCCACGTCCTCTCCGCCGAGGCTCGCGAGGTCTACGAGGAAGGGCTCTTCATCCCCATCATGAAGCTGTACAAGGGCGGTCGGATCAACGCCGCGCTCGAAGCCATGATCCGATCCAATGTGCGCGTGCCCGATCTCGTCATGGGCGACTTCCATGCCCAGATCGCCGGGGGCGCCGTGGGCGGCGACCACCTCCTGGAGTTCATGGAGGAGTTCGGGCTCGAGAGACTGGAGCCGCTCTCCGACGAGATCGTCACGCGTACGGAGCGCGCCATGCGCGAGGCCATCGGACGGCTGCGGCCCGGCCACTACGAATACGCCATCACCTCTGACGGCTACGGCGAGCCCGTGACCATCACCTGTCGCTGCGAGGTCGCGGGCGAGAGCCTCTGGGTCGATTTCACCGGGTCATCGCCCGCGAGCCGGCGCGGCGTCAACGTCGTGATGAACTACACGGAGGCCTATACCACCTACGGCGTCAAGGTCATCGTCAGCCCCGACGTGCCGAACAACGAGGGCGCCTTCCGCGTGCTCCGCATCACGGCCCCCGAGGGAAGCATCCTCAACGTGCAGCACCCCGCGCCCGTGGCCGCCCGGCACGTGGTCGGGCACTTCCTGCCCCACGTGGTGGCGGGGGCGCTCAAGCAGGCGCTGCCCGATCAGGTCATGGCCGAAGGCTCGGCCAATATCTGGGGCATACAGCTCTCGGGCAAGGACAAGCGGAAGCAGCCCTTCGTCTACACCTTCTTCGGCTCGGGGGGCACGGGCGCGCGCCCCACCAAGGACGGTCTCTCCGCCACCGCTTTCCCTTCGGGGGTGCTCGGCACGCCCGTCGAGGTCGTGGAGACGCTCGCCCCCCTCCTCGTCGAGCGCAAGGCGCTGCGTGACGGCTCGGGCGGCGACGGCCGCTTCCGCGGCGGGCTGGGCCAGGTCATGGGCTTCCGCGTCCTCTCCGACGAGCCGGCGACATGTTCGGTCTTCTGCGACCGGACCACGATCCCGGCGCAGGGCTTCTTCGGAGGCGAGCCCGGCGCCCGAGGCGCGCTCCTCATCAACGGCCAGGCGCCTGAGAATCCCAAGGCGGAGCAGGTCCTCCAGCCGGGCGACCTCATCGAGCTCTTCATGCCGGGCGGGGGCGGCTTCGGGCCTCCGGCCGAGCGCGATCCCGCCCTGCGGGCGCGCGATCGCCTCGAGGGCTACGTCACCGCATAGGCAGCTCGGAGGGGGGCTCCGCCCCCCGCGACCTGTGTCGGGCTAGTCGTCTGCCAATAGTTCCCATGCCCGCGCGAGCAGAACTGTTCCGCTGCGAGCGCCGGCTTGGCCGGCGCAATCGATCCGGGGGGAGGCTTCGGAAAGGGGGGCGGAGCCCCCTCCGAGCTACCTTGTGCTACACTCGCGTTCCAGTCCCGCGGTCACTGCCGACCTGTAGGCTCAATTCCGCCGTAGAGGAGGATCCCAGATGCGACGTGCCGTCCGCCTGCTCTCTCTGGCCCTGTCCGCCGTGTTCGCGACCGCGTCCGCGTCTCACGCTCAGGCTCCCAAGGAAGTCGTGATCGGTGTCATCTATCCTCTCAGCGGCAACCTGGCGCAGATCGGTATCGACTCGGTCACCGCCATGAAAATGGCCGTGGAGCTCTACAACACCAAGTCCGATCTCAACCTGCCCGCCATGAAGAAGACGACCGAGGGCCTGCCCGGGCTGGGGGGAGCCAAGATCCGTCTGATTGTGGTGGACCATCAGGGCAAGCCCGACGTGGGCCAGGCGGAGGCGGAGCGGCTCATCACCCAGGAAAAGGTGACGGCCATTCTCGGCTCCGTCTTCTCGAGCGTCACCGCCACCACCAGCCAGGTCGCCGAGCGCTACGGGGTGCCGCACATGAACGGGGAGTCCTCGTCGCCGTCGCTGACGGAGCGCGGATTCAAGTGGTTCTTTCGCACCTCGCCGCACGACGGCCACTTCACGCTCGCCATGTTCGACTTCCTGAAGGATTTCGAGAAGAAGAAGGGCGTCAAGTTCAAGACCGTCGGCCTCATGCACGAGGACACCCTCTTCGGCGCCGACTCGGGCAAGGTGCAGGAGGAGCTGGCGAAGAAGTACGGCTACGAGGTGGTGCTCAACATGGCGTATCGCGCCAAGACGACGAGCCTCGACGCCGAGGTGGGCAGGCTCAAGGCGGCCGGCCCCGACGTGTTCTTCCCCACCTCCTATACCTCGGACGCCGTGCTCTACATCAAGACGGCCAAGACCCTCGAGTACATCCCGCGGATGCTCATCGCCCAGAACGCGGGGTGGGTAGATCCGCAGTTCGTCGCGGAGATGAACAAGGACATCGAGGGGCACATCACGCGCTCGCCCTTTGCCCTCGACCTCCAGGCCAAGAAGCCGCTCATCCGCCAGATCAACGAGCTCTTCAAGAAGCAGAAGGACAATCCGGGGGGCCGCGACATCTCCGAGGCGCCCACGCGCGCGCTGACCGCCTTCACCGTGCTCGTGGACGCCATCAACCGCGCCAAGTCCACCAACCCCGAGGAGATCCGCAAGGCCCTCGTGGCCACCAATGTCCCCCCCGACCAGCTCTTGATGCCCTGGACGGGGGTACGATTCGACGAGAAGGGTCAGAACGCCGGGGTGCGCGCCATTCTCCAGCAGATCCAGAAGGGCGCGTATGCGACCATCTGGCCCTTCGACCTGGCCGCGGCCGACGTGATCTATCCCCTGCCGGGCTTCAAAGACAAGAAGTAACCGCCCTACGTGACGGCCGAGGTTCTCGTCCAGGGGCTGGTGAGCGGGCTCCTGATGGGATTCGTCTACGCGCTGATCGCGGCGGGGCTCTCCCTGATCTTCGGCCTCATGGAGATCGTCAACTTCGCCCACGGGGAATTTCTGATGGGGGCGATGTTCGCGACGTTCTGGGCGTGGGCGCTGTGGAAGCTCGATCCTCTCGTCTCCCTGCCCCTCACTCTCGCCCTCCTGGCCCTCCTCGGCCTGCTCGTCTACCACGGGCTCATCCGGTGGATCCTCGGCGCGCCCATGCTCGCCCAGATCTTCGCCACCTTCGGCCTCGCCATCTTCATGCGCGCGGCCGCCCAGGCCCTGTGGGGCGCGGACTTCCGGCTCGTCAAGAATCCGCTGGTCGACGGCCGCGTCTCCCTCGGCGGAGTCTTCATCGGGCTGCCCCAACTCGTGGCCAGCGTGGGGGCGCTGGTGGCCTTCGGCTTCCTGTACTGGTTCATCCGGAGGACCGAGACGGGGCTGGCCCTCCAGGCCACGTCCCAGGACCGCCAGGCCGCCATGCTCATGGGCATCGACACGCAGAGGATGTTCGCCCTCGGCTGGGCCATCGGGGCCGCCTGCGTGGGCGCGGCGGGCGCGCTCCTGGCCATGTTCTTCTACATCTTCCCCGATGTGGGCGCGACCTTCGCGCTCCTCGCCTACGTCACGGTGGCCCTCGGCGGCTTCGGTAATGTGCCGGCCACCCTCCTGGCCGGCGTCATCGTGGGTGTCGTGGAGGTGCTGGGCGGGCTCCTGATCGCGCCCGCGCTCAAGTACGCCGTGGTGTTCTCGCTCTACCTCGTGGTCGTGCTCTGGCGGCCCCAGGGCCTCCTGGGACGCTTCTGATGCCCGCGGGGACGCGCTGGACGGGTGCCAGCATCCTGCTCCTCCTCCTTCTGGCCTTTCCGCTGGTCTTCACCCAGCCCCACCCGCGCCATGTCGTCATCACGATCTTCCTGTTCGCGATGCTCGCCCAGGCCTGGAATCTCCTGGCCGGATATTGCGGCCAGATCTCGCTCGGCCACGCGGTCTTCTTCGGCGCGGGAGCGTACACGTCCACGCTGCTCGTGAAGTACTTCGACCTCTCGCCCTGGCTAGGCATGGTGGTGGGCGCCGTGGTAGCCGTGGCGGTCTCCCAGCTGATCGGCTATCCGGTCTTCCGGCTGCGCGGCCACTACTTCGCCATCGCCACCATCGCGGTGGGCGAGATCGTCAACACGCTCATGATCAACTGGGACTGGGCAGGCGGGGCGCGCGGGCTCTTCGTCCCCATCAAGCGCCCGGACTCGTTCCTGAACCTCCAGTTCCACCAGAGCAAGCAGAACTACTACTACATCGCGCTGGGACTCCTGCTCCTCGCGTTCTGGATCACCCGCAAGGTCGAGCGGTCCCGCATGGGCTACTACCTGCGCGCCATCCGCGAGGACCAGGATGCCGCGGCGAGCCTCGGCATCCCCGTGGCCGCCTACAAGCAGCGGGCCATGGCCCTGTCGGCCGCCCTGACCGCGCTCGGCGGCAGCTTCTACGCGCAGTACATCCTCTTCATCGACCCGGACTCGGTATTCCCCACGGCGCTCAGCATCCTGATCTGCCTCGTGGCCGTGCTGGGCGGCATCGGCACGCTCTGGGGGCCGCTCATCGGCGCGGCCATTCTCATCCCGCTCGGCGAGTGGACACGCATCTATTTCGGCGGCACGGGCAAGGCCATGGATCTCCTGATCTACGGTGCCCTCATCATGCTGGTCTCGATCATCCAGCCGGGTGGCATCATGGCCCTCGCCCAACGCGGCCGCCGCCGGACGGGCTGAATGTGATCTTCGAGCCGAAACGCTGCCCGCGGTTCGAGCTGAGCGGCGGCCTGTGGCCGTCGCGAGGCGAGAGCTGAATAAGATGATCTTGCTCGACGTCCGCGGCGTCACCAAGCGCTATGGCGGTCTCGTCGCCAACAACGCGATCTCCTTCCAGGTCGGCCATGGCGAGCTGGTCGGGATCATCGGGCCGAACGGGGCGGGCAAGTCCACGCTCTTCGATCTCGTGACGGGCTTCCAGTCGGCCGACGAGGGGCAGGTGCTCCTCGAGGGCGAGCCGGTCACCCGGCTCCGCCCAGATGAGATCAGCCGGCGCGGCGTTGGTCGCACCTTTCAGAAGCTCAGGCCCTTCACCCAGATGACCGTGGTCGAGAACGTGATGGTCGGCGCCTTCCAGAAGACCACGGACCCCGCCCGCGCCCGGCGAGAGGCCATGGAGGCCCTCGACCGTGTGGGGCTGGCCGACAAGGGGGAGGCGCACGCGCGTGTGCTGTCCACGGGACAGCGCAAGCGCCTCGAGCTCGCGCGCGCCCTCGCCACTCAGCCGCGCCTGCTCCTCCTGGATGAAGTCACGGGCGGAGTGGATCAGCGCAGCATCCCCGCGCTGGTCGAGCTGGTGCGCAGGCTCCACGGCGAGGGCGCGAGCCTCATCGTCATCGAGCACAACATGGGCGTGATCATGGGCATCTCTCAGCGCATCGTGGCCCTGAATCTGGGCGAGGTCATCGCCGACGGGCCGCCCGCGATCGTCGGGCGTGACCCGCGCGTGGTCGAGGCCTACCTGGGCCAGGCCTATGTCGCCTGAGACCGCCAAGGCTCCCATGCTCGAGGCCCAGGGCCTCAATGTGCTCTACGGCGACTACCAGATCCTCTGGGACGTGTCCTTTCGCGCCCCCGAGGGTGAGGTGATGGCCATTCTCGGTCCCAATGGCTCGGGCAAGTCCACCCTCATGAACACGCTCTCGGGGCTGCTCCGCTCACGCACGGGGACGATCAGCTTTCGGGGAGCGCGCATCGATGGGATGCCGCCGCACAAGATCGTGGGACAGGGCCTGGCCCATGTCCTCGAGCGGCGGCGCCTCTTCCCGTACCTGACCGTGCGCGAGAATCTGCTCCTGGGCGCCTATCATCCGAGCGCCAAGGTTCACCGGCAGGAGACCTTGGCCGACGTCGAAGCCCTCTTCCCGCGCCTTCGCGAGCGCCGCGCCCAGCCCGCGGGGACGCTCTCGGGCGGCGAGCAGCAGATGGTGGCTATCGGTCGCGGCCTCATGGCCCGGCCGGCTCTTCTCATGATCGACGAGCCATTTCTCGGACTGGCCCCCAAGGTCATCGAGCAAATAGCCGGGGTCATCTCCGCCATCAACCGGGAGCGGGGCATCACCATCGTCTTCATCGAGCAGAACGTCGAGCTGGCGCTCAAGATGGCCCATCGCGGCTATATCCTCGAATCGGGCCGGGCCATCCTCGAGGGCCCCTCGGCCGACCTCCTGGCTTCCCCCGAGGTAAAACGCATCTTCCTCGGCCACTAGACCCCCATCAGGGTGCTTCGGGCCTGCCTCTCCGCCGTGCTATGCTGCTGGCAAGTCTCAAACCGGATTGGCAGTCGGCGGGCATTGGCCTCGCGAGCGAGGGGGAGCAAACGGGCGTGGGTCTTTTGAGGCTCCTGGCGCGCATCTGGGAGGCGATCACCAGCCTCACGCGTCCGCCCAATGCCGCCACGCTGTTCCGGCGGGCCGACCTGTATCGTCAGGAAGGCCGCTTCGAGGAAGCAGCCGAGCTCGTGGCCCAGGGGCTGCGGCTCCAGCCCAACAACGGTGTCGGCCACCTCCTCTCGGCCTACCTCCATCTCGCCTTCAGGCAGATCGGCCCCGCCAAGGCCGAGTTCCAGACCGTCCTCGGCGTGGATCCCTATCACCCCCGCGCCCTCCTCGGATTGGCCAGGATCGCCCTCGAGGAGAGGGACCTCGCCGCCTGCCGCCCCTTCCTCGACAAGGCGCTCCAGTACTACCCCGACTTCCCCGAGGCGAAGGCGCTCCAGGAGATGGTCGCCGGCTGGGCGGACGTGGCGGTGTCCCCGGGACAGCGCCCGGCCTATGCCGGGCCACCCGTGGCCGCCGACAGGCTCAAGCCGCCCGCGGCCGGCCGCGAGTTCGTCCTCACGCAGGCCGATGGCACGCTCGTCTTCTCGCAGCAGGGGGACAAGGACGCCGAGGACCTGGCGGCGCACGTGACCCAGGTGTACCGGATCGCCGCGGCCACGCTCGCGCGCGCCGGTCTGGGCGCGCTCCGGCGCGGCATCGTGCAGGCCACCACGGAGACGACATTCTTCCGGAGCAATGACCGGCTCATCCTGGCCCTGACCTTCCCGCAGGACGTCAAGATCGGCTTCGGGCTTCTCGAGACGGACAAGCTCTGGACCAACTCGCTCCGCGAGCTCGGGGTGCGCGCATGAGCGCTGAGCCCGTGCCTCCCGCGCAGCCCGTGGCGGGCTCGGCTCCCCTCGCCGCCGCCTCGCGCTCGTCGCGCGCGCGCGAGTTCCGCCGCATCCTCGCCGAGATGCTCAGGATCGACCGGGTGCGCGGGGGGCTGGTGGTGGCGGCCGACGGGCTCGTCATCACCTCGAGCGTCCCGCGCAATATCGCCATCGAGCCCCTCGCCGCCCTCACGGCCACCCTCGGCCGCGAGCTCGAGGTGGGCGGCGACCGGCTCAAGCGCAGCACCTTTCATACTGCGCTCTTCTCCGCGGACGACGGCACGCTGTTTCTGGGTTCGTGCCCGGTGGGCTTCGTGGTGGTGCTGGGAGACCGCGAGGTCAACGTGGGGCTGGTGCAGTGGGCGCTCCGAAAGGCCCTGGCCACGCTCGAGGGCACCTGGGGCCCGAGAGACCAGGTCCCCGCCTCGCCCGAGGAGATGTAGCGCGGCCTTCGGATCCGAGGCCGCCGCTATGCGGCGCAGCTGTCCGGGGCCGCTCCCGCGTCTGAACCGAGCCGGGCGGTAGCCTAGAGCTTCTTCTCGCCGAACCCCGTGCGCGACTCGTCGGCCGTGAGCGGCGTGGACATCTCCTTCATGTCCTTGGGCCTCTCTCGTGCCTCGGCGAGGATCTTGCCGACGGCGATGGCGGCCTCCTTGGCGAAGAGCCGTACCATGCCGACGGTGGTCCGCTCGCCGAAGATGGCGAGCAGGATGGCCTGGTCGTCCACCGTGGAGACGTGCATGCTTTCCTTGGCGCCCTGGTGGAAGAGGACGGTGAACTCCGTCTCGCCCAGGAGCTGGGCCAGCGCGCCCGTGGAGCTGAAGGCGCCGGCGGCCAGGGCGGAGATCGAGACGGTATCGAGCGCGCGATTGGCGCCCGTCATGGCCAGGAGCTGACCGCTCCGGTCGATGAGCAGCGCCTCGCTGGCCCCGGACTCGCCCAGGAAGGTCGTCAACACCTGGTTGATCTTCTCGGAATCGCCTTCGCGGATCACCATGTCATGCAGTCTCACGGTCTACCCCCTTTTCTTGCCCGAACTCGCCGACGAGGACCATGCGGGACACGGTGTTGAGCGTGTCGAACACGCCGTCACCGTTGACCGCCACCGCCTCGAAGGACGGGACCCGCCGGGTCCGCCGGTTGAGGAGAAACTCCATGTACTCGAGGGGCGCGACATTGGCGAGGTCGCGCTTGTTGTACTGGATGACGTACGGGATCTCGTCGATGTCGTAGCTGTACTCGCGGAGGTTGTCTTCGAGGTTCCGGAAGCTCTCGACATTCTCGCGCAGCCGGTCCCACTGCGAGTCGGCCACGAAGACCAGTCCGTCGCACCCGCGCAGGACGAGCTTGCGCGTCATGTTGTAGTAGACCTGTCCGGGCACCGTGTAGAGCTGGAACTTCGCCGTGAAGCCGCGCACGGTCAGGGCCGAGACGGGGAGGAAGTCGAAGAAGAGCGTGCGGTCGTCGCCCGCGGCGAGCGAGATCATGTTGCCCCGGCTGTCGCCGGGCAGGCTCCGGTGTATGTGCTGAAGGTTGGCCGTCTTGCCTGCCAGCCCGGGGCCGTAGTAGACCACCTTGAAGTTGATGACCTTCTGCGCGTAGTTGATGATCGCCATATCGCCTCAGGCTCCCAGGAGCCGCGCGGCCGCCCGCTCGACCTGCAGGCGCGCGAGACCAGGCCGGCCCGTAACCGCGCCGCCCACGATGAGGATGGCGGCGGGACCGGCGGCCGAGGGCAGCCGGCGCACCTCGAGCCGCTTCGTCCCTGATCGCAGCACGGCGGAGTGAAAAGGTCCAAACCCTCCCGCGGGGCTTTCCGCGCTCATGGCCGACACGAGGCCGCAGCCGAACACGGCAAGTGAAGCGGCGGCCGCGCCGGCGGGGAGGAAGCAGTGCACGAGAGCGCCCCCTTCGATGTCCCGGAATGTCGTGGGCGTGAGCTTGCCGAAGGCGTCGAGCACGCCCGCCACCTCGGAGCTGGAAGGAGGCTCGGGCATGGGCTCGAGCTGCGCCGGCCTCGCCCCGTCGGGCGGCCGATGGGCTGGCGCCGCCACGGCATACTCTGCCGCCGCGCGCCGGGCCAGCATCTCGAGGCGGGCCAGCGAGCCGCTCGCTCGGAGCCCCACCGCGATCACCGCGCCCGTCGCCCAGCCCGCGCCGACGGGCGTGAGAACCAGCGCGCCGCCGACGGCCCTGAGCGTGGCCTGCTCCACGGGCCATGGCGCTTGGCCGGCCAGCCGCGCGGAAAGACTTCCGGCCGCCGAGGCCAGGGACGGGCCGGCGAGCCCTGCCGCGCCCACCGTGATCACCGTGAAGCCTCCGACCTGCGCCTCGTCCACCACCAGGGCGTCCCAGGGGGAGAGCAGCGAAGCGAGCCTCGAAACATCACTCCGTGTCACCCCGGCCGCGGGCGTGACGGCGGGAGCGGCCGGAGGCGCGGCGGGCATCGCGGGAGTCAGATGGCCCGCGGGCCGAGCTTCTTGACGAGCCGGCGGCGCGTCTTGGGTGACGGAGCTGGCGGCGGTAACCGCGACGGGAGGCGCGATCGAGGCCGGGGCCTCGACGACCGGGGCCGGCGGGGGAGCCGTAAAAGTCACCGCGGGCTCCTCGTGCCCTATGGGCTTGAAGGGCGCGGGGAAGCCCTCGATTCCCGGAACCTCCACAGGGCCACGCGTCATGAAGGCCGCGAAGATATCGGGCGGGAGCTGCCCCATGATCTCATCGAGGGGAAGGACGAGGCTGCCGTTGACGAGGCGCTCGCTCACGTCTGCGGCGGGCACCGCGAGAACCTCGGCGGGGAACTGACTGGCCACCGCCTCCCACGTCACATGCACCGCGCCTTCGGCAAGCTGTGACACCACGAGCGATTGCGGCACGAGCAGGACATGGCCCGCGGCCAGCCGTGCGGCAACCTGCGCGAGGGGAACTCGGAAGACGCCCGGCGGCAGCTGCGTCATAACGCGCTCGAAGGAAATGCGGATGAGCGGTTCGGCGGGGACGGTCAGGGCCGCCGCGGAAGACTCCACGACGTCAGGCGGCGCGACGTCGGACGGCACAACGGGGGGCATCGCGAGCTCGAGGGGCGCCCCTGGGCTCGCGGTCGTGGCATGCAGGTCCTCGAGCAGGCTGTCGACGTCGATCACCGACGTCACCTCGTCGATCTCCACGATGTTTTCGGGAGTCGGCTCGGCCTCGACCGCCAGGCCCTCGGCGGCGGCGAGCTCGCTCGCCGGCTCGGCGGCATCGTCCTCGACGCGCGCGGGCGGCACGAACTCGATCGGCGGTATTCGGACAGGCTCGACGACCGGGACGGCCGGGGGCAGCGAGGCAAGGCCGAGATCATGCGCGACGAGGTCGGCGTCCGGCACCTCGATGGCAATGGTTTCAGGCTCCGCGGGCTCGACGTCCGCCACCATGTCGACGGAGGCCGCGTCGGCGGACATCTCTGGAGGACTGGCCGTCGGGGTGATCTCGACGGCCCGCCCCTCTTCCCAGCCTGGCGGTCTGAACGGCGCCGGGAACTCCGCGAGCCCCGGCATGGCCATGGGTCCGCGCGCCATGGACGCCGTGAAGACGTCGCGCGAGAGCTGGCGCACGATCTCGTCGAGAGGCAGGAGCAGCCGTCCATTGACGATGCGCGGGGCGACCTCCGACAACGGCACGGCGAAGACCTCGGGCGGAAACTGTCCCGCCACCACGTCCCATTCCACCTGCACCACGCCCTCGCCGAGCTGGGGCACGATGATCGACTGCGGCACCAGGAGCATCTCGCGCTCCACGAGCTGGGCTCCGACCTGGTGCAATGGCAACCGGAAGGCGCCCGGCGGGAGCTGTCCCGACACGCGGTCGAAGGGGATGCGGATCATGCTCCCGACATCTGTGGGCTCGGCGGCGGTGGTCACGGGCGCCGCCGGAGGCTCTGACGGCTCCGTCACGTCAGCGGACGGGGTCTCTTCCGTGGCGAGGTCGCCGAAGAGCTCCTTGAGGGCCTGGCGGAAGTCGGGCAGCGCGGCCGGAGCTTCCCGGGTTTCGGATGCCGTGGGCGTATCCTCGAGGATCTCTGACTGGACGCCATTGGTGCTCGACAGCGTCGCCGCCGGGACGAGCGGATCCTCGCCGACGATTGGAGGCGCGGGCGGAAGCCCGGGCTCCGCGGGAACCTCTTGCCACGCGGGAGCCTCTTGCCATGCGGGAGCCTCTTGCCATGCGGGAACGTCTTGCCATGCGGGAACGTCTTGGATGACGGGAGGACGCTCGGGTTCGGCCACGGGCGGTCCCGGTGCCTCCGTCGTCGCCGCGCCCGCTGTGGTCACTCCCCCTGTCGTGCCCCCCGCTGTCGTGACCCCAACGCCGGCCCCGGCCGCGGACGCCGAGAGCGGCGTGCCACCCACGACGAGCGTGCGTTCTCCTGCCACGGCCTCGACGGGAACACTGCCACGTACCCAGCTCTCTCGGCTCTTGGCGTCGGCCGCCGCCGGCTTGGAGGCCGCCGGCCGCACCGACTTCTTGGCCGCCACACGATTCGCCGGGCGGGGCGCGAGAGCGTCGAGAAAGGGCAGGGTCATGACCAGGGAGCCGACCATGTCGAGCACGAGAGCGGGCGGAAAGCTCCAGAAGGCCGCTGCCACGAATTGCTTGATGGGCAGGAACGTGACGACGGAGTAGAGCCAGGCCGTCGTCGCGCCCAGGGCCACGTGAAGCAGAGCCAGGATGCCAAAGCCCGCGAGCCAGCCGCCGACGCGGAGACCAGGCACGCAGAGGGGCAGGATCAGGGCATAGATGGCCGCGGGGGCCGCGATGGCCGTCCACCACGGAAGCGTCAGCTTCACGCTCGGATTGACGACGTAGAGCGCCGTCGAGGAGGCGAGCACGAGGCCGAGGGCAGCCAGGGCGGCCAGCCATGCCCAGGGCCTCTTGAGGTTCGAGGCGCGCCCCGTGGTTGCCATCAGGTCGTCGCCATCAGATGGACCGGAGCAGCTCCGGCAGGATCTTCTTCACGTAGTAGCGCAGCTTGCCGAGCGCGGTCGCGTCGCGCAGCACCACGGCCAGGACGGCTGAGGGTCCGGCCGCGTGGAGGACAACCATCCCCGATTCATACTCGAGGATCATGCTCTGGAGCGTCCCCCGACCCAGCTCACGTCCGATGCCCTCGGAGGACTCGGCAAGACATGCGGCCAGCGCTCCGGCGGCCTCGGCCCCGATGCCGACCTCGCCCGCCGCCTCGATGAGGAAGCCCTCGCGATCCACCAGGGTGGCCAGCCCGACCCCCGGCATGGCCGCCAGCTGAGTGAGCATGGCCTTGAGATCCGGCATGGCCACGAGCTCTTCGGGCGGAGCACCATCGGATGAAGCGGGGGCGGCGGCGCGACTCCGCGAGGCGAGGAGCTCGTCCACCTTCCGAGCCAGCTCGTCGGCCGTGAACGGCTTGCGGAGGACGTCGCTCGAGCGCACGTGCGAAGCGCGCTCGAGCACGCTGGCATTGACGATGCCCGAGATCAGGAGCACCGGGGTGTCCCCCAGGGCCGGGTGCGTGCGGACGAACTCACAGATCCGGTAGCCGTCCACATCCGGCATCACCACGTCGCAGACCACGAGATCAGGCCTGGCGCTGCCGATGCGCTCCATGGCCTCCGCGCCGGAGGACGCCGCGAGCACTTCGAAGCCCTTGGTCTGCAGTGAGCGCTCGACCATCTTGCGCACGGAAAGGCTGTCGTCCACCACGAGGACGCGGGGCACGGGCTAGGTCCTCGGCGGGGGCGGCGGCGCGCCCGTGGGCGCGCGCCCCTCGTCGATCTCGGAGGCGACGGAGATGAGGAGCTGATCCAGGTTCTTCTGGATGGTCCGGGGGCCCGCGTCGGTGCCCGTGGCAGGCTTGAACCGAAAGGTGCCTTCCGGGTCGTGCTGGGCGGCCGCCACGAGGGCGGCGAAGGCGCTCTCTCCGGTGAGCCCCGCGAACTCCGCGTGGATCACCCGTCCGGACTCGAAGAGCACCGAGCCGTCTCCCACCGAAAGGGCCAGGGCCAGTCTGCCCGTCTTGCCTCCGAGGCCGATGGCCTGCGTCACCTCGGTCAGGTCGAGCGCGCCAAATGATCCCTGGAATGTGCGTCCCCCGACTTCGGCCCGCGGCATGCTCGGCTTCGGGCCGGCCGGCGTGGGCGGCGGCTCGGGCTCCGGGGAATCGAGCTCGCCGGGCACGACGTGACGCAGCAGCTTGGAGATGCGATCGAGCACCGCGGAGACCACGAAGTCACCCGCGAGCAGCATGTCCACGCCGGCCTGGGCCACCGCCCACGGGGTGGGGCGCGTGGGCCCGGACAGGAGCAGGAAGGGGATGTCATGGGTGGTGGGATCGCTCCGGATGATGGAGCAGAACTCGACGCCGTCCATGTCCTCTGTGCGGGCGCCGCTCACGATCAGGTCGGGCCGGTCGCGCTCGAGCGTGGTCAGGGCGAAGGACGCGCTGGTGGCCGAGGTGACCTTGTAGGCGGCCAGGGCCAGCGCGGACCTCAACGCGCCGAGCTTGGCGGGATCGGCGTCCACGATGAGCACCTTGGCGATGGTGCGGCCGGCGCTCACGACACGGCCTCCCGCGCGGAGGCGCGGGCCGTCAGCGAGTCCACGAGCCTGACGAAGGCGTCCTCGTCCACCGGCTTGGTGACGTAGTGGGTGATGCCGAGGCGCCGGGCCAGGCTGACGTGCTTGGCGCCTGCGCGGGTCGTGAGCACCACCACGGGCAGCGTCCGCGTGGCGGCGCGGCTGCGCAAATCCTCGATGAGCTCGTACCCGCTCACGCGCGGCATCTCGAGATCGGTGATCACCACGTCCACGGAGGATTCGGCCAGCCGGCGGAGGGCCTCGGCGCCATCGGTGGCCGTGAGCACCGCGAAGCCAGCCCGCTCGAGCATCTGGCCGACGAACTTGCGAATGCTGACGGAGTCGTCCACGAGCAAGACGCGGCGGCCCTGGGGCTCCCTGCGCACGCGGGCCGCGGCCTGCGCGCGCGCGGCACGCGCCTCGCCCGCTCTCCCCGCCCACGCCTGATCCGTCAGGCGCGAGGGATCGACGAGCAGGATGACGCGGCCGTCGCCGGAGATCGTGGCCCCCCCGAAGGGCCCGACGCTCTCCAGCACGCCACCCAGGTTCTTGATGACCACTTCCTCCTTGCCCACCAGCTCGTCCACCGCCACCGCCAGAGGCCGCACCCCCGAACGGAAGACGAGCACAGGCAGCCGCGCCGGGGGGGCGCCGACGGGAAGGGCGAGCACGCGGTCGAGACGGAGCAGCTCGATCTCTTCCCCCTCGATCATCACCCATTCTCGGTCGTCCGTGGCGCGGATTTCCTGCGGGCGGGGCTGGGCGATGCTCCGGATGGCGGGCATGGGAATGGCGAAGGTCTCGCCGCCTGAGCGCACGAGCAATGCGTCCGAGATCACCACGGTGAGGGGCAGCTTGATGGTGATGCGAGTGCCGACCCCCCGCTCGCTGTGCAGGTCGATCTCTCCGCTGAGCCGGCTCACATTCGTGCGCACCACGTCCATCCCGACGCCCCGGCCCGAGGTGGCCGTCACCGCCCCCGCCGTGCTGAAGCCCGGCAAGAAGATGAGGGTCAGCGCCTCGCGGTCGCTGAGGGCATCGGCCTGCTCGGGGCGCAGGAATCCCTGGCGCGACGCATGCTCGCGGAGGGCCGCCGGATCCATGCCGCGGCCGTCGTCGACGATCTGCACGTAGACGAAGCTGCCTTGAGGATACGCCCGGAGAGTCACGGTGGCCCGGGCCGGCTTGCCCGCGCGCTGTCGCTCCTCGAGCGGCTCGATGCCATGGTCGATGGCGTTGCGCACGAGGTGGAGCAGGGGGTCGGCGATCAGCTCCATGACCGCATTGTCCACCTCGACGCCCTCGCCTTCCATGACGAGCCCCACCTGCTTGCCTGCTTCGCGCGCGGCCTCCCGCGCCGGTCGCGTGAAGCGAGAGAAGAGCCGACCGATGGGCACCATGCGGGCCCGCGTCACCTCGGCGCGGAGGCCGCCCGTCAGCCGGTGCACCTGCGCCGTGTCCTCGCCGATGCCCCGGATGAGGCCCGCCAGCTGCGCCTGGATCTCGGACACGTCGGCCGAGATCTCCGCCACCCCGCGGGCGAAGATGTTGAAGTCGTCGTAACGGTCGAACTCGAGGTCGGCAAAAAGCTTGCTGAAGGGCTCCGTCACCGAGCCGTCGGTCGGGGTGGGCGGCGGCTCGGGGCCTGTTTCCGCCGGAACCTCCGGCGTGGAAGGCAGCTGAGTGTAGCGGTGCTTCTCCTCGAAGTCGCGCACGGCCTGGGCCATGCGCGAGCGGCTGAAGAGCAGGAGCTCGTTGACCCGCTCGACCTGGCCCATGCGCTGATCGAGCCGGCTGCGCGCGATGACGAGCTCCCCCACCATGTTCATGAGCGAATCGAGACGGTCGAGAGGGACGCGGATGCTGGGTCGCGCGCCCCCCGGATCGATGGCGCGGCGGATTTCCGTCTTGGGCGGGGGCAGGACGAAGCGCGGGAGAGCAGGTGCCGCGGCGACCGGCTCGGCCAGGGTCTCGAGCTCGGTCTCGAGGGCCGGCTCACCGATGACCACGGGAGCGGGCGCGGGGCGTAGAGCATCCAGCGTCTGGAGCGTGCGGGCCACCGCCGCGCGCACGTCAGGCGAGGAGACCCGGGCCGAGCCGAGGAGGAGCCGGAGCACATCCACACCCGCGAAGACGCCCTCGATGACGGGCGGAGAGAGCTCCATGCGCCGCTCGCGCACCGCCTCCAGCAGGTCCTCGATCCGGTGAGCGAGGTCGCCCACGGGCGCGCATCCGACGGTATAGGCGGCGCCCTTGAGGGTGTGCACGGCGCGGAACAGGGTCGCCACCTCGTCGGATTGAATGGTCGCCTCGCCTGCGGGCGACTGCTCCAGGACGAGGAGGGAGCGGGTCATGGCGTCGAGGTGCTCGCCCGCCTCGGGGGCGAAATAGGGCACCGAGTCCGCATGCTCGGCGAAGAAGCGGTCGAGCTCGGTGAGCATGCGGTCGACCACGCGGTGATCCATCGCCTGATCGATGGCGTGGTCAAGGGAGGACGCGCTCCGAGACGAGGAGGAGGCCGCCCGCGGGAGCGCGAAGTGCTCCGGGTATCGCGCGTGAAGCTCCGACACCGCGTCCGCGCTCTCGTGGCCGTCTGCCCCGATGGAGTCGAGCATACACTTGACGGCGCTCACCATATCGGCGAGGGCCTGGAGCGGCCGAGAGCGGTCGCCCGTCGTCGTGGGCAGCTCTTCCAGGAGCTGTTCCATCACCAGGGCCACCGCGGACACCATCGGATAGCCGTGGAGTCCCGCGGCGCCTTTGAGGCGATGCGAGACCACCGCGAGCGGGGTCATGAGCTCCCGGGAGAGCGCTTCGCCTCCGGCCAGACGGCGTACGCCCTCCTCGACGGTGGCCACAGTCTCCCAGGCCTCCATCAGGAAGATGCCAATGATGAACTCGTTGTCCTGCTCTTCGAGCATGAGGGTCCCGTATCAGACCACGAGTCGGACCAGGGGGCGCGTCATTCGGCGAGCTTGAATCGCGCCAGGCTTGCCGTGAGCTCCTCGGCCAGCTGGGCGAGCTCGTCCACGGTGCGGCGAGCCTCGAGGACTCCCTTTTCCGTCTGGCCCGTCACTTCCTGAATGGCCTGCATGGCCTGCGTCACGTTCTCGGCTCCGCGAACCTGCTGCTGGGTCGCGTCCGAGATGCTGGCGGCCAGGTCGGCGGAGCGCCGCGAGGCCTCGGCAATCACCTTGAGGCTCTCGCCCGCCTGGACGGTGACCCGGTAACCCGACTCCACTTCCTGCGTGCCCTGCTCCATGACCACCACGGCTTCCTGGGTATCCGTCTGGACATTCTTGATGAGCACCGCGATGTCCTTGGTCGCCTTGGCCGAGCGCTCCGCGAGCTTTCGCACTTCGTCGGCCACCACCGCGAAGCGCAGCCCCGCCTCGCCGGCCCCCGCGGCCTCGATGGCCGCGTTGAGAGCCACGAGGTTGGTCTGGGAGGCGATGTCCTCGATGGTGTTGACGATCTCGGAGATCTCCATCGAGCGATCACCCAGGCTCTTGATCTTCTTCGAGATCGCCTGCACCTCGCCCCGGATCCGCTGCATGCCCTGCAGACTGTCGCGCACCGCCGCGTCACCTCGCTGGGCGGCCTCGAGTGCTTCGCGCGCGGCCGCCGCCGAGGACTGGGCGCTCTCGGCCACCTGGCGCACGAGCTGCGTCAGGGCCGAGACCGCGGAGGCCACGCGCGCCGCCTCGCGCGCCTGGTCCTGGGCGCCCTGGGCCATGCGCCCCGTGGAGCCGGTCATCTGGTTGGCGCTCACGGACACCTGCATGGCCGCCACGCGCACCTCAGCGATGATAGCCCCGATCTCGGAGACCATGAGATTGATGGCGTCGACCACGTTGCCGAGCACGTCGGAGGTAACCTCGCCGCGCTTCGTCAGGTCGCCCTGCGAGACCTCCATGGCCGTGTCGAGGAACTTGACGATGTTCTCCTGCAGCACCTCGCGGCGACGGCGCTCGTCGTCGCGCTCGGTCTCCGTCTGCACCTGCGAGCGAAGGCGCACGATGGCCTCATTGAAGGTCTGGGCGAGGGCGCCGATCTCGTCGCGCGACCTGACGGGCACGGTCTCGGAGAGGTCGCCCTTGCCCACGCGCTGGGCCGCCTGCACGAGCTGGGTCACCGGCCGCACGACGCGGTCGGCCAAAAGCGCGCCCCCTATCAGAACCAGCGCGGCCAGGGCGCCGAAGAGAACAAGGAGGTCGCGGCCGGACGCGGCGGCGGCCTGGTTGATGATGGCCCGGTCCATGCCGACCCGTACGGTGCCGAGCTTGCCGGCGGCCATGGGCACGCCGATATCGATGATCTCCCGCGTGGCCTTCCGGCCTGGGTCCTGATACTCGATTTCCCGCTCTTGGCGAGGGACATTGCCGGGCACGATGTTCTTGTCCACGATGCCGGGCGGCACCGCGGGCGAGAACGTGTGGGCGATGAGCGTCTTCTGCGGGTCGTACACCATGACGTAGGCGACGCCGCGGATCTTGGCAAACTCGTCCACGAGCGACTGGACGGAGGAGGCGTCGCGCGTCGAGATGAGATCCACGCCGGAGGAGGCCAGGCTGGAGGCGATGGCCTCGCCCTTGGACTTGAACTCGTCGGTCATGCTCGTCCGGAGCGACCGGGCGGAGACGTACCACGTCACGGCGGCCAGCGGCACCAGCGCCGCGATGAGAAAGAGGACGATCTTGCCGCGGAGGCCGAGCCGGGTCCGCCGCCGCGGCGCTTTAGCCTTTTGCTCTCCGACCTGTTCGTCGTCTCGCCGTGCCATGGGATTCTCCTTGGAGGCTCAGGCCCGAACGGCCGCGGACCAATCGGTGATGGGCACCCACCGGTCGCCGTCGACGCGGGTGAAGTAGACGCTGTCCAGCCCCTGGTGCCGCTCCGGACCGAAGGCGAGGGGGGCGCCGATACCGAGGTCGAGCCCCTTGAGCGACTCCAGCGCCTGCCGGAGGCTCGCGCGGGTCGGGTTGGCGCCGGCGCGCCGCAGCGCCTCGACCACGACCTTGGCGTTGATGAAACCCTCGAGGCTGATGAAGCTGTAGCGCGGGGGCGTGTAGACCTTGTCGCGGAGCGCCTCGGGCAGCACCGGGTTGTGCTTGTCCATGAGCGCCCGGTATTCCACCACGCCCGCCAGGCTCGTATCGTCGTAGCTCGGCATGACCTGCGAGTTGACGAGCCCCTTGGTGTAGTCGCGGCCCGCCGCCTTGCCACGCTTGAGCAGGAGCGCCAGCATGGCGTCCGAGCCCACGAAGGAGACGTTGGAGATGGGCACCGTCCAGCCGGCATCGCGGGCGGCGCGCACGAAAGCGCCGCAGCCTTGGTAGGCGCCGGTGCAGAGGACCGCGTCGCAGCCGGCCTGACGCAGCACACCCACGGCGATGCTCATGTCCTCCTCGAATTTGGCCCCGCGGACATAGGTCGCCTCGGCGACGATCTTGGCGCCGCGCTGGGCCAGCGCGCGTGCCACGCCGTCGGTGCCGCTGCGCCCGTAGGCGTCGATCTGGTAGTAGACGCCGAACTTGCGCGCGCCGAGCGTCCAGAAACGATCGACGAGCGCCGACATCTCCTGGCGGTACGAGGCGCGGATATTGAAGACAAAGTCGACATATGGCTGCTCGCGCTGCGGCTGGGCGCCGGTGAAGTTGCCGATCAGGATCACGTCACCGTAGCGCTTGATGATGGGCAGGGCCCGCGTGAGCGTCGGCGTACCGACGTAGTTCGAGAGGAAGAACACCTGCTCCTGCTCCACGAGCTGTATGGTGTTCCGCACGCACGGATCCGGCTGGTAGTCGTCGTCGAGTCCGGTGACGGTAAGCTGCCGCCCATTGACACCGCCGCGCGCGTTGAGCTCCGAATAGAACGCCGTCGCGCCACGCCAAAGCTCGGTGCCGAGCCCCGCCTGCGTGCCCTTGAAGGCCGCTGACATGCCGACCTTGATGTCGCGGGCCGTCACTCCCGGCGCGCTTGCCTGCGGCGGCTCGAGGGCCGGCGCCCTGGCGCCGCCACGCGCGGCGGGGGCGCCCTGGGCCCACGAGCGCCCACGGGGGCCGAGCACGTACCCGCCGGCCGCCACGCCGGACGTCAAGCCGAGAAAGCGCCGCCTATTCATGTCAGTTCTCCTCTCAGGCTGCCGCGACGGAGCCGCTCAGCGCCGTCAAGATGCGCGAGACGTCGAGGAGCACCGCCGCGCCCGCAGCACGCTCGAGCCGGCCCGCGATGAACTCGCCCTCGCCCGGCGAAGGCGCCGTCACGTCCTCGAGCAGCTCGAGCCCGACGACGTCATCGATGAGGAAGGCCGCCGTCAGCTGATCGCGCTCCACGACAAGAGCTTTGGCATCGCGGGTGGCGCGCGCGGGCTCGAGCCCGAGGAGGGGGCGCAAATCCACGAGCGGCAGGATCCGGCCCCTCAGGTTGGCCACGCCGATCAGGTGCGGAGGCGCCAGGGGCACCTGGGTGTACTCGTCGAAGACCACCACCTCTCGCGCGTACCGCACCTCCACGGCGTACAGGATGCTCCCCAGCTTGACCAGGCACGCGCGGGCTTGCTGGACTGCCC
>DASYTI010000133.1 GCA_036002485.1 Candidatus Methylomirabilota bacterium
TCTCGTCGGGGTCGAGGTCGGCGTCCCACTGAATCTGCACGAGGTCCCACTGGCGCTCCTGCAGCCAGCGCCGGCGGAAGGTCGGGAAATCGGCCAGCTCGATGCGCACCTTGAGGCCGATCTTGGCGAGCTGCGCCTGGAGCACCTCCGCCTGGCGCGGCGCCGTGCCCGCGTTGGTACTGAGGAACAGCACCTCGCGGCCGTCGTACTTGGCCTGCTTCATCCAGGTCTTGGCCTGCTCCAGGTCGAAGTACTGGCCGTTCTTGCCCGTCTCGAAGGCGGCATCGTAGAAAGCCCCCATGGGCGGGGAGATCGGTCCGTGGGCCACGATCCCCTCACCGAACTCCACCTTGTCGAGGATCTCCTTCCTGTCGATGGCGAAGGTCACGGCCTTGCGCAGGGCCTTGTCGTTGAACGGCTCCTTGGCGAGGTTGAAATGCAGGCACCGCCAGTTGCCGCCGACCGCGGTGAGGGCGGTGAGCTTCGGGTCCTTCTTCAGGTCGGCCACGAACTGGGGCGCCACGTTGTTGACGAGGTCGACCTCGCCCGTCTTGAGGGCGGCCACCAGCGTCGAGGGCTCGATGATGATCTTGATCATCACCTTGTCGAGGTACGGGAGCTTCCCGCCCGCCGCGTCGGTCTCCCAGTACGTCGGGTTCTTCTCGAGGAGGATGTAGTCGCCCTCCTTCCACTCGGCAAACTTGAAGGGGCCGGTGCCGACCGGGCTCCGCCCGTAGGCCTTGCCCTTCTCCTTGACCGCCCGGGGGTTGAGGATGGTGGCGGCCCGTCCCGTCGAGCCCGTGAAGGCCACGCGCAGGAACGGATACGGCTTCGTGAAGTGGAGCTTCACGGTGAGGGGGTCGGGCGTCTCGATGGACTCGAGGAGCTCGAGCTTCCAGGCGTGAATGGGCGACTGATTCTTGTCCTTGACCCTCTCGAGGTTCCACTTGATGTCGGCCGCGGTGAGGGGATCGCCGTTGTGGAAGGTCACGCCCTTGTGGAGGCGGAACACGTGGATGCGGTCGCCCTGGATCTCCCACTCCCGGGCCAGCTCGGGCTTGAAGTCCACGCTCTTGCCGTCGGACGACACGATCTTGAGCAGCCCGTTGTAGATGTTGTTGTGGATCGAGCAGGCGACGATGGACGTCGTGTTGTGCGCGTCGAGCGTATCGATGTTGGTGAAGCTGCCGATCTTGATGGTGCCGCCGTACTTGGGCTTCGGCGTCTGGGCGAGCGAGGGGCGCACGAGGGTCCCCACGCCGGCCAGCCCCACCGCCGACCAGCCGAGCGCTTTCAAGACGGCGCGGCGGTTCACCTCGCTCTTCATCAGCTGATTGACCACTTCGAATCCGTCTCGAGATTTCATGCGTGTCCTCCTTGGCTGTAGAGATGACAGGCGACGGGGTGGCCGGGCTCCGCCTCGCGGAGCTCTGGTTCCGCTTCCTCGCAGCGATCGAAGCGGTAGGGGCACCGGCTCGCGAACCGGCAGCCCCGGGGGAGATCGATGGGGCTAGGCAGCTCGCCCTGCAGGAGCCGCGCGGGCTCGTCGAAGATCGAGGCGCGGCCGTCGCCGATGGTGGGGATGGCCGCCATGAGGGCCTGGGTGTAGGGATGGAGCGGTCGCGCGAAGAGCTTGGCCGTGGGGGCGACCTCGACGAGCGCGCCGAGGTACATCACGGCGACCCGGTGGCTCACGAACCTGATCACCCCGAGGTCGTGGGAGACGAAGAGGTAGGCGAGGTCGAGGCGCTCGCGCAGGTCGACGAAGAGGTTCAAGATCTGGGCGCGCACGGAGACGTCGAGAGCCGACACCGCCTCGTCGGCCACGATCAGCCGCGGCCCCACGGCCAGGGCCCGCGCGATGCCCACCCGCTGGCGCTGGCCCCCGCTCAGCTCGTGCGGGTAGCGCTCGGCGTGCTCTGGCCGCAGCCCTACCATCTCGATCAGATCGCGGACACGCTCGGGCAGCTCGGGGGCGGCGGCCAGCCGGTGGACGCGGATCGGCTCGCCCACGATGCGCCCGATGGTCATCCGCGGATTGAGCGACGTATACGGGTCCTGAAACACGATCTGGGCCTTCCGCCGAAAGGGCAAGAGCCGCTGGGCCGACAGGGTCGTGATGTCCTCGCCGTCGAACACGATGCGCCCCCGCGATGGCTCGATGGCGCGCAGCACGAGGCGGCCCGTGGTGGTCTTGCCGCAGCCGCTCTCCCCCACGAGGCCGAGGGTCTCCCCCCGCTCCATGGTGAAGCTGATGCCATCGACCGCGCGGACCACCCGCGGCTCCCGACCCAGCGCGCGGGCGATGGCCCCGCCCCGCAGGGGAAAATGCTTGGCCAGGTCCTCGACGGCGAGCAGCGGCATGCTATCGGGGCGCGCTCACGAGGTGGCAGGCGGCGATCTGGTCGGGGCCGGCCCGCCGGAGCGCGGGCTCCTCGACCGCGCATCGCGGCTCCGCCACGGCACAGCGTGGGTGGAATCGGCAACCGGTCGGCACGGCCTTGAGCCCCGGCATCACCCCGGGAATGGCGCCGAGACGTCCGTGGCCGTCCAGGCCGGGCAGGCATGCGATGAGCGCCTGCGTGTACGGGTGCGCGGGGGCCCGGAACACCGTGGCGATGGGCGCCTCCTCCACGATGCGGCCCGCGTACATCACGATCACGCGGTGGCACATCTGCGAGACGATGCCGAGGTCGTGGGAAACGAGGAGCACGGCCATCCCCATCTCCCGCGCGAGCTGGCGGATCAGCGCGAGCACCTGCGCCTGGATGGTCACGTCGAGGGCCGTGGTCGGCTCGTCGGCGATGAGGAGCCCCGGCACGCAGGAGACGCCCATGCCGATCATCACGCGCTGGGCCATGCCGCCCGAGAACTGATGAGGGTAGTCGCGGACGCGGGTCGCGGCCGAGGGGATGCCGACGCGAGTGAGGACCTCGATGGCCCGGCGCCGGAGCGTGCTTCGCCCCTCGTCGAGATGCAAAGCCATCGCCTCCGTGAGCTGATGGCCCACGCGGATCACCGGATTCAGCGAGGCGCCGGGGTTCTGGAAAATCATCGCGATCTCCTTGCCCCGGATGCGCGAGAGGGCGCCTTCGTCGAGACCGAGCAGATTCTGACCGCGGAAGCGCACCTCCCCGCTCACCCGCCCCGGTGGGCAGCGGATCAGGCCGAGAATCGCTTCCGACGTCAGCGTCTTGCCCGCGCCCGACTCGCCCACGAGGCCCACGATCTCCCCGCGGCCGATCGAGAAGCTGACACTGTCGACCGCGCGCAGGGGCCCGTCCTCCGAGAGGAACTCGACGACGAGGTCGCGGACCTCGAGAACAAGATCGTCGCGCAAGTTCATCGGCGGAGCCGGGGGTCCAGGGTGTCGCGCAGGCCGTCGCCGAGGAGGTTCAATCCCACGATGGTGATCATGAGGGCGATCCCCGGGATCGTCGAGATGTGCGGCGCCATGACGATGAAGTTCCGGCCCTCGGCGAT
>DASYTI010000134.1 GCA_036002485.1 Candidatus Methylomirabilota bacterium
CCGTCCAAGAACCTGACCGTCATGGGTGACGGCGGCCTGCTCGTCACCGATGACGATGAGGTCGCGGCGCGGTGCCGCCGGCTCCGCGACCACGGCAGGCAGAACAAAGACATCCACGTGGAGATCGGCTTCAACCTGCGCTTCAACGATATCCAGGCCGCAGTGGGCCGGGTTCTCCTGCGCCGCCTCGACGCCATGAACGACCACCGGCGCCAGCTGGCCGCGCGCTACACGGCGGGGCTCGCCGGCCTGCCCCTGGTCTTGCCCGCCGAGGCGCGAGGGGCGCGCCACGTCTATCACCTCTACGTCGTGCGCACCCCTCAGCGCGACCAGCTCGCCGCCTTCCTGAAGGACCAGGGCGTGGCCACGGGCATCCACTACCCCGTGGCCTGTCACCGCCAGCCCGCCGTGGAGCATCTCAAGCCGCCCGCGCTCGAGCACACCGACCGCATCGTCAAGGAGATCCTCACCCTGCCCATCTCGGCCGGGCACACGGAGGCCGAGATCGACGAAGTCGTCGCCGGGGTCAGGGCGTTCTTCAAGAAGTGAGCGAGTCGCTCCGGATCCTCCAGCTCTACCCGAAGTCCGATTTCTTCACGGGAGCCGCCGTCCAGCTCCTCGAGCTGGCCCGAGGACTCCAGGAGCGCGGCCATCACGTCGTGGTGACCACGCGGCCCGGCGAGGGCTGGGCGGCGAAGTGCGCGGAAGCCCGTCTGCTCTACCACGCCCTCCCCATGCGCTCCGAGGTCGATCTCCAGTCCATTCCCGGGCTCGTGCGCATCATCCGGAAGCACCGCATCGAGGTGGTCCACGCCCAGAAGGGCAAGGCGCGGACCCTCGCGCTCATGGCGGGGCTCTTCACGAGGATTCCCATCCTGATCCTGAACCGCGGCGTCAGCTTCCCCCTCGATCCCTTCAACCGGCTCGGCTACACCACCCGGCGCGTGACGGCCGTGGTGGCGGTGTCGGAGTCGATCAAGCGGGGACTCGTCTCTCAAGGAGTGCCCGCGGACAAGATCCACGTCATCTACTCCGGGACGGACATGAGGCGCTTCCATCCCGGGGTGGACCGCCTCCGCGTGCGGCGCGAGCTCCAGCTCGGTCCCGAGCACTACCTGATCACGCAGATCGGCATCCGGAGCTGGAAGGGCAATGACGATACGCTCGAGGCCATGAAGACGGTGGCCGCGCGGGCCCCGCAGGCCCGCCTGCTCTTCGTGGGCGCCAACGAGGCCAAGGCCCAGATCCTCCGTGAGAAGGCGGCGGCGCGGGGGCTCGCCGACAAGGTGCTGGTCTTTCTCTACCGGGAGGACATCCCCGAGATCCTGGCCACGAGCGACGTCTGCGTCGACGCTTCCTATGCCGGGCTGGGCATCACGGGTACGCTCCGCGAGGCCCTGGCCGTCGAGACCCCCGTCATCGGCACCGAGCTCGAGGGCAATCCCGAGCTCATCACCGATGGGCACACGGGCTATCTCTTTCCCCCGCGCGATACCGGGGCCCTGGCGCGCGCCATCCTCCGCATGATCGAGGATCCGGAGAAGGCCAAGATCATGGCGCGCATGGGCGGGAAGCGTGTGGAGGCCGAGTTCTCCGTGACGGCCAAGATCGACCGCACGGAGGCGCTCTACCGCCGGCTGCTCTCCGCCAAGCGCCCCGTCTGATGGCTGCCGCGCCCAGGTATCGCCTCCTCCTGAGGCTCTGGCCATACCTCCGGCCCTACTGGCCGTGGCTGGTGCTCGGGACCGTCTTGGCCCTCGCCGTCTCAGCCGCGGAAGGCTTCATCGCCTGGCTGGTCAAGCCCGCCATGGACGACATCTTCCTCAAGCG
>DASYTI010000135.1 GCA_036002485.1 Candidatus Methylomirabilota bacterium
GGAACAATCCTTCTCGTGAGGGCGGGGAATTGCTTGGACAGACCCCTAGCCAAGCTCACCGGTGGATCTTTCGGGCCCAAGGGAAATCTCTGCCTTCTGCGATACAATGCGGGCTTGGCCATGTCACTGAGACTCTTCCTCTTACGTCATGGGGAAACGGCCTGGAACCGGGAACGCCGGCACCAGGGCCGCACTGATACCCCTCTGTCGGAGATCGGACTGACCCAGGCGGAAGCCGCCGCCCGGGAGCTCAAGGAGCATCCGATCAAGGCCGTCTACGCGAGCCCGCTCCGGCGAGCGCGGGATACCGCCGCGGTGATCGCGGCCTCGCACGGCCTCGAGGTCGAGACGGATGAGGCCTTCCAGGAGCTTCACTTCGGTCGCTGGGAAGGGCTGACGCTGGACGAGTCGCGCGCCCGCGACGGAGAGCTCTTCGAGGCATGGCTCAAGACGCCGCACCTCGTGGCGCCGCCCGAGGGCGAGAGCCTGGCGTGCGCGCGAGAGCGAGTGCTCGAAGGGCTCGCGCGGCTCCGGGCCGGACACGAGGAGGAGACGGTGTGTCTCGTGACTCACGGCGTTCCCGTGCGCATCCTTATCCTGGAGGCCCTGGGTCTTGGGCTGGACCGAATCTGGTCGCTCCACTCGGCGCCCACGGGCATCTCCGAGCTCGAGTTCCGAGCGGACTGGGCCGCCTTGCACCGGATGAACACGCTGGTCCACCTCGACGCCGTCGCCGTGAGCCGGTAGGTGGCCATGTCCACCCCGAGCCGCAAGGCCCAGCAGACCCAGCTTCCCAAGGGCGCCAAGCTCTACCTGCCGGATGAGGCCGGTCAGAAGCGCCACGTCGAGGAAACCCTGCTGACCGTGTTCCGGCGATGGGGCTATCGCGAGATCGTCACGCCCGCCTACGAATACTTCGACGTGCTCTCGCAGGGCACGGACCACGAGCTCCAGGAGCGGATGTTCAAGATGGTGGACCGTGAGAGCGGCCGGCTGCTGGCTCTCCGGGCCGACGTCACGCCGCAGATCGCCCGCATCGTGGCCACGCGGCTGCGCGACGAGCCCAAGCCGCTGCGGCTCGCCTACCTGACGAACGTGTTCCGCTACGACGAGCCGCACGTCGGACGCTACCGCGAGTTCTATCAGGCGGGCGTGGAGCTGGTCGGCCTCCCCAATGCCGAGGGCGACGCCGAGATGATCGCCATGACCGTGGAGGGGCTGGGCGCGCTCGAGCTGACGCGCTTCCAGATCGACGTGGGCCAGGCGGACTTCTTCCGCGGAATTCTCGAAGACCTGGGGCTCGACGAGGCGCGGGCGCGCGAGCTCCGCTCCGCCCTCGCGCGGAAGGACGTCTCGGCGCTGGAGCGCCTCGTGGGCGGCCTGGGCGCCCCGTCGACGGTGACGGAGCTGCTCCTGGCTCTTCCCACGCTCTATGGCCGCGGCGATGTCCTCGAGCGTGCCGAGCGGCTTGTCAAGAATCCCCGCTCCGAGGCGGCCCTGGCCAACCTGGCGGAGATCTACCGTCTCCTGCGTGTCTACGGTTTGGCCGACGCGGTTCTGCTCGACCTGGGCGAGGTCAGCGGCTTCGACTACTACTCGGGGGTGCACTTCGAGGCCTATGTGACGGGGCTGGGGGCGCCCCTGGCCGGCGGGGGCCGCTACGACCACATGCTCGGGCGCTTCGGCTATGATTGTCCGGCCACGGGCTTCGCCTTCGAGGTGGGCCGCGCGCTTCTGGCCATGGAAAGCCAGGGCGTGGCCGTGCTGTCGCCGGGGCCCGATTTCTTCATCATCGACTTCACGACCGACAAGACGGGGGCCCTCGAGCTGTCGCGACGGCTGCGGGATGTGGGCGCCGCGGTGGCCCGGGACATCCTGAGCCGTCCCGTCGACGAGTCGCTCGCCTATGCGCGTCAGCAGCGCGCGGGCTGCGCCCTCGTCATCGGAGAGCCGAGCGCGGCGCCCGGGCAGGTGCGGGTGGTCTCGCTCGACCAGAGCGGCGAGCGGTGGGTTCCCATCGCCGAGATCCTGGCTGATCCCGCCCGGCACTTCCCGGGCGTGGGAGGAGCGCATCATGCCTAACATCGTGATCGTGGGGGCGCAGTGGGGCGACGAGGGCAAGGGCAAGGTGGTCGACGTGCTCACGCCACACTTCGACGTGGTCGTCCGCTACCAGGGCGGCAACAATGCCGGGCACACCGTGGTGGTGGGGCGCGAGAAGTTCGTGCTTCAGACCATCCCGTCGGGGATCCTGCACCCGAGCTGCCGCAACATCATCGGCTGCGGCGTCGTCATCGACCCCGCCTCCCTGATCGAGGAGATGGAGTCGCTCCTCCAGCGCGGGGTCGCCTTCGACGGCAATCTATATATCTCCAAGAACGCGCACGTGATCATGCCCTATCACCCCGCCCTCGACCGCGCCAGCGAGTCCAAGGCGGGCAAGCACCGCATCGGCACCACGGGCAAAGGGGTGGGGCCCGCCTATGCCGACAAGACGGCCCGCGTGGGCATCCGCATGGCCGATCTGCTCGACGAGCGTCTGCTCCGCGAGAAGCTCGAATACAACGTGGCGCAGAAGAACCGGTTGCTGCGAGAGATCTACGACGCCGAGAGCTTCACCGTCGAAGGCATCCTGAGCGCGTATCTCCGCTATGCCGGATGGCTCGCGCCCTATATCACCGACACCGCCCTCCTCCTCCACCGCTGGATGGAGGCGGGCTCCTCCGTGCTCTTCGAGGGCGCGCAGGGGACCATGCTGGATCTCGACCACGGCACGTACCCCTTCATCACGTCGTCGAGCACGACGTCGGGTGGGGCATGCACGGGCTCGGGGGTGCCCCCGACCAAGATCGACGGCGTGATCGGGATCTCCAAGGCCTATTGCACGCGGGTGGGGGGCGGCCCGTTTCCCACGGAGCTGCGCGGCGAGATCGCCGACCTGCTGCGCACGCGCGGCAAGGAGTTCGGCTCGGTCACGGGCCGGCCGCGCCGCTGCGGCTGGGTGGACGCCATCGGCTTACGCTACGCCGCGCGGATCAACGGGCTCGACACCCTGGCCATCACCAAGCTCGACGTGCTGGATGCCTGTGACACCGTCAAGATCTGCGTCGGCTACAAGTACGACGACGAAGTCCTCACGGACTTCCCGGAAGAGGAGCGCATCTGGCACGAGGCCGAGCCCGTGTGGGAGGAGCTCTCGGGATGGAAGAGCTCGACGGCGGGCCTGCGGGACTACGAGGACCTGCCCACCAAGGCGCGCGAGTACCTGGACCGGCTCTCCGAGCTGTGCGGGGTCGGCATCTCCCTGGTCTCCACCGGGCCGGTCCGGGACGACACCATTCTCGTCAACGATTCGACGCTGACGCGCTGGATCCCCGGACTTCGATCCTCGCTCCCGCCGTACTAGGACGCGACCGCGAGAGACATGCCCTCCGCGCCGCGGGCGTGAATCGACGTGTACTGGCTGGTCTTCCTCGCTCTCCTGATGGTGCCCATGCCCGCACGGGCGGAGGACGCCGCGTCCCACGCGCCCCGGTACGCCCAGGCCGCCGTGGACGGGCGGGCCAGCGCGGGCAGCACGGCCACCCTCGTGCCCTTCGGGACCATGACCGCCATCATCGTCTGGCGCAGCGCCGTGGCCATGGACGAAGGATTTGCCCTCGCCAAGAGCAATGCCTCGACCATCACCGTGCTCCCGCTCGTCAGCTGTGTCGCGGAGTCCGGGGCCAAGGTGGTCATCGGAGAGACGGGCAGCTTTGACAACCACTACCTCGTGACCGTCACCGCCGGCCCCCACGCGGGCTGCCAGGGCGTGGTTCCCATTCCCAATGTGCGGCCATGATCGGTGCCGGCCTCGCGGAGGCGGGAGCCGCTAGATGCGGCAGCCGCCGAGGCGGAAGTTCGGGCAGCGTTCTCTCTCTGATTCTGCTCAGCGGGTGAAGTGGTCTAGGAGCCTGGTGGGCTAAGAGGTCAGGAAGTAGCCTCTAGACCGGAAGCTGGACGCGGTCTGACCGGGAGTAGCGAGATGGCTCCGATTCGATGGCTAACGGCGATCATTCTGTGCACATGGGCAGTATCCGTCGCGCAGGCCACGGAGTCGATCTGGGAAGCTTCGCGCGCGCCGGGCAGCGTAGTTGTGCTGCGCCACAGCTTTGCGCCCGGCGGCTTCGATCCGCCCGACGCCAAGCTTGACGACTGCTCGACCCAACGCAACCTGGACGAACGCGGGCGGGCGCAAGCGCAGCGAATTGGCGAGGCGTTTCGGCAGAACGGCGTCGCGGTCGGCGCGGTGTTATCAAGCCCGCGCTGCCGATGCTTGGACACAGCCCGGCTAGCCTTTGGCCAGGCGCAGCCGTGGGATGCCTTGCAAGGCGCGCTCAACGACGCGGAACGCCGTCAGCGCCAGCTTGCCGAGGTCAGGAAGGTCATCGCTGGACACCGTAATGGACCGTCGCTGGTACTGGTGACGCACGGCAGTGTTGTTACCGATCTGACGGGTCTCAGCATACGGATGGGTGAGTTTGTCGTCTTGCGGCGCGAGCCCGACGGCGAGTATGCGGTCGCGGGCCAGCTCTACGTCGACTGAAAGCCAACACGGTGGCAGGTGACTACCTGCAACTGTTTGGCCGGATTAGTCTGTCCAGGACAAGCCTATCCTTGAGGAGAAGTTTCTAGGCGGAGAGATTGCCCAGGATCTCTTTGCTGCCCGAGCGAAGTTCCTCGAGTACACGGTGGCGTACGAAGTGAAGATTCGGCACGCCCCCGACCGGAAGAACATGTTCTTCCGGATGGTGTTTTGCGGTGACGGCTTTTAGGACCGTCCGAAAAACGTCCGAAGGAGAATGCCATGGGAAAGCGGTCGCACGCAACTATGCTAAACTTCGGCGCACGAGCCGTTAGCTCAGTTGGCAGAGCACCTGACTTTTAATCAGGGGGTCGGTGGTTCGATCCCACCACGGCTCACCATGCACTTCGGTTTATCTCCCAGTCGATCCCAACATTTTGCGCGCTTTCTGCACCCCTGGAAAAGGGCTGCAACTTCCGGGTCTGACTGCACGCTCACTCACTGGATCAGCTCATTCGCCCGCGCCAGCACCGACGGCGGGATCGTGAGGCCGAGCGCCTTCGCGGCCATCGCTCGCGTCAGCGCGACCATCCCGCCCAGCGACCCGCCTCGACGGCCGTCAGAAACTGCTCGAGGTGCAGGTTGAAGAGGCCGGGCTCCTCGAGGTTCACGGTGTGGCCGCACGCCGGGAAGACGTCGAGTCCCGCGTGCGGCAGCATCGCGCGCATCAGGAGCGAGGGCTCGACGCACGGCGCGTCCTGATCGCCGACCACGATCAGCGTCGGCACGCGGAGCGCGCGGAGCCCCGCCTCCACCTCCTGGACCGTCTTGCGCTTCGACATCACCTCACGGGCCAGGTGCGCGCAGGCGCGGGGATCGTGCTCCGCGGCCTGACGGAGGAACTCCGCGAAGCCGCGCGGATCCTTCGCCTTGAACGCGGCGCGCGTGGGGACCGTCTCGAAGCTCCGGAGCCGCGCGACCATCCCGTCGCGCTCGAGGCCCGCGGCCATCGTCTCCTGACCCTTCAGGAACTCCTCGCGGTTCACCGAGCCGGCTCCCGCCCCCACGAGCGTCAGGCTTCGGACGGCCTCGGGGTGCGCGAGCGTGAAGTCGCGCGCGGCGTTGGCCCCCATCGAGCAGCCGATCAGGTGGATCGGGCCGAGGCCGAGGTGTTTCACGAGCCCGAAGAGATCGGCAACGAGGAGGTCCTGCGAGTAGTCGCCTGCCGTCTTCGGGACCGCCGACGGCGAGTAGCCGCGGTGGTTGTAGGCGACGACGCGGTAGCGGCGCGAGAAGTACCTGACTTGGCCTTCCCACGACCGGTGGTCGCCGCCGAACTCGTGCGAGAAGACGAGCGGCGCGCCCTGCCCCGTCTCCTCGTAGTAGATCTCCACTCCGTTGACGCTCGCCGTCGGCATGGCTCGAGCCGCCCGGCCGGGAGTATACTGCCGATCGTGACGACGATCGCCATCGGCAACTGCGGCTTCACGATCTGTGACAAGGCAGGTCCCGAGGGGGGACCCTCGAGCTTCGCGTGTCCGCTGATCGATAAGTAGGATCCTGAGAGCGACGACACCGTGAGGACACCGCACGTATGTCCGAAGTGTCAGAGTACGGTGATCACGCGTAGTGAGCCGAAGGATGTGTTGGACCGGCTCTTGCTGCACTTTGCTCGCAAACGCCCCTATCGGTGCCTCGACTGCAACCATCGTTTCTACGATCGTCCTCGACCGAAGCGCTAGCCGTCGACCCGACGCTAGAATGGCCTCGTTCGCTTGACTTCGGCGGCGGCGGGGTGGGAATCTTGGCCAAGAACGGAGGTCTCTATGAAGCCAAATGGCTTGGTGCTGGCTGGGCTCATCGTCACCCTGGTCGGGCTCTTCATCGTGATCAGGCATTCGCTGGCCATTCCCTCCTACTGGACGCCGCTCCTCGTGGGCATCGGCCTCCTGGTCGCCGGCGTGATCTGGTCCGCCCTGCGGCGCAAGTCCAAGGCCCACTGAGATGGCCATCTCCGCGAAGGGCGTCAAGGACTCGAGCGGGCTCTACGAGGTGGAGCGGAGGGCTCGCCATGCCGAGCGACCGGGCTTCCGGATCTCGGAGCTCCAGATCAGTTCCACGCAGCAGGTGCCCTGGCACTACCACAGCAATATCCAGGACACGTTCTACGTGCTCGTGGGCACCCTCCGGCTTTTCCTGCGTGACCCGAAAGAAGAAGTTCGGCTCGGCCCCGGCGAGACCTATGCCGTGCGTCCGGGCCGGCCCCATCTGGTCACCAATGGAGGGGAAGGCTCTGCGACCTTCCTGGTCCTCCAGGGAATCGGCGAGTACGACTACGTACCGCTGACCTGAGTGGCGCTCTCAGGCGCCCGGAGCCACGCCCGGGCGGATTTCGGCGCACGGCCGATCTTGTCATCCTCGGAGAGCTCTGCTATCGTGACCCTCTGGTTTTGCTGACGTACTGCAATGGTGTAGACCCCGTCGTCTAGCCTGGCCCAGGACGCGACCCTTTCAAGGTCGAGATCGCGGGTTCGAATCCCGCCGGGGTCACCAACGCTAGTTCTCGCGTCAGGTCTTCCCCGGGCCCGAGTCTCCCTCGGCCAGTCTCACGCCCGCCACCATCGCCCGGAGCTTGGCCAGAGCAAGCTCTCGGGCGAGATGCTTCATCCCGCAGTCGGGCGCTATGACCAGGCGTTCCGGGGGCGCGTGCTTGAGCGCCTCGCCGACGCGTCCCGCGACCACCGCCGCCTGCTCTGGCTCGGGGGCGCCGAGGTCGAGGACACCGAGGACGATGGTCTTCGTGGGCAGACTGGCCAGGACCGAGAGATCGAGGCCGGGCTGCGCGGCCTCGATCGAGATCTGATCTGCGGCACAGCGATCCAGCTCGGGAAGGAACGAGTACCCGCTGGGCTTGTCCTTGACCGCGTAGGCGTAGCCGAAGCACAGGTGGACGACAGTGGTCTTGCGGAGGCCGGCGAGCGCGCGATTGATGGCGGGAATGGCATACGCGCGCGCCTTGTCGGGCTGGGCCTGCATGTACGGCTCGTCGAGCTGGATGACGTCGACGAGGGGCTCGAGCTCCCGCACCTCGGCGTTGACGGCGGCCGCGTAGGCCATGGCCAGTCTCTCCTCGTCCCCATAGAAGTCGTCCTGGGCGAGCTGGGTCATGGTGAAGGGGCCGGGCAGCGTGATCTTGATTCGACGTGCGGTGACGCCGCGCAGGAATCGCGCATCGCGAGTGAGCACGGGACGGACGCGCGCGAGGGGTCCCACCACGCGGGGCACGGGCTGGGGCTTGCCTCGCCGATTGATGGCGATGCCGGGCCGGTCGAGGTCGAGGCCATCGAGAGCGGTGGCGAACTGATTGAAGTAGCTCTCGCGACGCTGCTCTCCATCGGTCACGATGTCGATGCCCGCCCGCTCCATGTCGCGCACGGCGAGCCGGACCGCGTCGTCCTGGGCCTCTTCCAGGTAGGGCTCGGCGATGCGCCACATCTCAGGCATGCGGATACGGGGGACGGCGTGGGATTTCAGGATCTCGTGGTCGAGCAGCCAGCGAGGTTGCGGATAGCTGCCGACGACGGTGGTCGTCAGCATGGACGAGCGGTCCACCCGCTCAGGAGCGGATCACGACGGGGGCGGGCTGCTCGATGTCCAGGGTCGTCACCCGGCGGAGCTCGCGACGATACTTCGTGTCGTCGAATGGCCGCGCACGATGCATGGTCGCGCGGTTGTCCCAGATCACGAGGTCGCCCACGCGCCAGGCATGCCGATAGACGAACTCCGGCTGGGTCGCGTGCTCGATCAGGTCCCGGAGAAGGAGCCGTCCTTCGGGAACGGGCCACTCGATGATCCGGGATGCGTGCGAGGCGACGTACAGCGATCGGCGATGCGAGCGGGGGATGGTGCGGACGAGGGGATGGATGGCCCCCGGCAGGGCGTCTTGCTCGCCCTGGGAGAACTCGAAGCCGAGCGTCTGGCGCGAATAGGCGATGGAGTGGTGGACGCGGAGGCCCTCGAGCCGCTTCTTCTCCTCCTCGGGAAGCGCGTCGTAGGCGGCGCGCGTGTCGGCAAACTCCGTGTCCGCGTCGACGGAAGGTACGACCTTCGCGGAGAGCATCGAGTAGCGTCCCGGGGGGTCCTGGAAGGACGCGTCGGTGTGCCACAGGCGATTTCCGAGCCCGTACATGCGCCGGCGATTGTCAGACCGCATGATCTCGCCGTTCTCGTCGAGGTTCGAGATGTCGCCGAGGGCCTCGTTGCCCAAGCGATTCTTCTGCAGCGCGCTGATCCCCAGCTTGGTATGGAGCTCGCCGTCCAGGCGCTGCGCGAAGGCAAGCTGCTCGTCGTCGGCGAATGGTTGATCGCGGAACACGAGGACGGCGTACTCGTCCATCCCCGCGCGGATCTGGGTCAGCGTCTCGGCATCGTGGACCCGGCGAAGATCGACGGGACTTACCTCGGCCACGAAGCACGGGTGAAGCTTGCGAAATGTCAGTGTCACTGGACGCCCTCCTGGGTCAGGCGAAGCCCGGGGGTCCATCCGCCCCCGGCTCCACGAGCGTAGGGCGAGCAAGGTGGGGGAGTCAAGCCGCGGGCCCACGCTTGCACGCCGTCTAGCGTGCCCGTCGGCTGACAAAGGGACTGTCTCTGATCCAGAAGCGCCAGGGCCTGCCTGCCCACTCTCCCGCGTACTCGATCCCGATGCGTGGGCCGGTGCCGATCTCGGAAGGCCGGATCCTCCCGCGCCCCTCCTCCAGCCAGACGCGCTTGCCGAGCAGGTCGGCGCCATCGAGCTTCCGGCTGATGCCCAGGGCGACGCAGAGCTTGCCCGGGCCATTGGTCAGGTCACGATCCGTGGTGCCGGGTCGGCGGCGGCGCATTCGCGAGAGTCCCTCGACGGGCTCGAGGGCTCGCACGAGCACGGCGTGGGGGACGTCGTCGACATTGGTGACGACGTTGAACTGGTGGTACATGCCGTAGACGAAGTACACGTAGGCGGTGCCGCCGAGCCGGTACATCGTCTCCGTGCGATTGGTTCGGCGGCCGCCGTAGGCATGGGAGGCGCGATCCTGCGGCCCACGATAGGCCTCGGTTTCCACGATGATTCCCGACATGCGGGCTCCGTCGCGGGAGCGAACGACGAGCAATCGGCCGAGCAGCTGGCGCGCGACGGTGACCACATTGGCGCGCGTGTAGAATTCGCGGGGCAGGGCTTCATCGCTCACGGACATCGGTCGGTCGGGCACGGTCTTCCTTTCGGGGGCTCCGCGGGCCAAGTGCCCCCGGATTGTGCCAGCAGCGTGCCTCGCCCGTCCATCCCACCCGCTTCGCGGGACAGGTGGGACATTTCTTCCTACCGCTCTCCTCCATCCGTCACCAGCGATTTGGGCTCGGTCGGGGCTCTCAGGACAGATCACCCTGGCAGGCTGGTATCCCTCCGGGCACGATGCCCACGCTTTCCCTGAATGTCGTGACCGAATCGGCGCATTTTCGCGCGGTTGGCAGATGGCATCGCTCATGCTACTAACGCGCGCGAATATTTCCGAGAAGAAAGCAGTAGACGCAGCGCATGCGGTGCGGTCAGTCGCTCCCGGATCAAGTGACAGTGACCCCGGTCAGCGGGGAGGGATCGAGGATGAAGGACGGCGTGTCACCCAGTCGCGGTAGGTGGCCGAGTTGTCCTCGTGGTTCGAAGAGCCTGACCCGCCTGATCCGATTCCTCGTGGTCGTCCCCATCATCCTCGCTCCCGTCGTGTCCTGGGCCCAGGCCGCGCCCGAGCTGGGGGTGGTGACGACGCTGCAGGGCCAGGCCAGCGTGGCCCGGGCCAGCGCGCCCGGGACGCTGCCCCTGAAGTTCAAGGACGCCGTGTTCGACCGGGATCGCATCCAGACGGGGGAGGAGTCCCTCGTCAAGGTGCTGATGGGCGGCAAGGCCATCGTGACCGTGCGCGAGCTGTCGGTGCTGACCATCACCGAGGAGCTGGGCAAGACG
>DASYTI010000136.1 GCA_036002485.1 Candidatus Methylomirabilota bacterium
GGTGACCGCATCGCCAATCCGCGCCTGTGCACCGGCTGCCGGGACGATCTCTTCTACTCGTATCGCCGAGGGGACAAGGGGCGACTAGTATCCATCGCCGCCCTTCCGCTGACGGCCACGCCGTAGCCTTTCGCGGAGGGAGGCCAATGACGCCTCCCGGTGAGCTCGCCAGGTAGGGCGGAGCCCGCGCGTGCTAGAATCGGCCAGCCTGACAGGCCTTCATGCTCGACATTCGCGCCAGTCTTCAAGCGGCACAAGAGCGGGTCGCCGCGGCCTGCGCGCGCTCGGGCCGCAAGCCCGGCGACGTCCTCCTTATCGGAGTGTCCAAGACCGTCGAGATCGAGCGCATCCGGCTCGCCATCGCGGCGGGCGTCCCCGCCCTCGGTGAGAATCGCGTCCAGGAGGCCAAGGACAAGATCGAACGGGTCGGCCGCTCGGTGCCCTGGCATCTGATCGGATCCCTCCAGACCAACAAGGCCAAGGACGCCGCACGCCTCTTCGACTGGATCCAGTCGGTGGATCGCGTAGAGCTGGCCCAGGAGCTCGATCGCCGCGCCCATCAGGCCGAGCGCGTCGTGCGCGTGCTCGTCCAGGTGAATGTCGGCGAGGAGCCCCAGAAGGGCGGCGCGCATCCGGCCGAGCTGAAGCGGCTGCTGGATGCGATCACCGGCCTCAAGAGCCTCGAGGTGCGCGGGCTCATGTGCATCCCGCCCGCCACCGACTCCCTCGAGGCGTCGCGCCGGTGGTTCCGGCGGCTCCGCGAGCTGCGAGATGCCGTCGGGCTCGAGCACTGCTCCATGGGCATGAGCGGCGATTTCGAGGTCGCCATCGAGGAAGGGGCGACCATGGTGCGCGTGGGCACCGCCATCTTCGGCCCGCGGTCGCCCCGGGCCGCCGTCACGGAGGGCGGGGCGTGAGCATCAAGGGCAAGCGCGTGGCCTTCCTCGGGGCCGGCAATATGGGCGAGGCGCTCATCAAGGGCTTGACCCAGGCGGGTCTGGTGCCCGCCACGGCTATCTCTGCCTCCGACGCGCGGGCCGATCGTCTTGCGGACATCGCCAAGCAGTACGGCATCCAGCACGTCAAGGACAATGTGGCGCTCGTGCGGGGCGCCGACGTCATCATCCTCGCCGTCAAGCCCCAGATCATGGCCGCCGTCCTCAAGGAGATCGCGGCGGTGGTGGACGGCGGCAAGCTCCTGATCTCAATCGCGGCCGGAGTGGCCACCCGGAAGCTCCGCGAGCATCTGGGCAAGCCCGCGCGGCTCATCCGTGTCATGCCCAACACGCCGGCCCTCGTGCTCGAGGGGGTGACGGCGATCGCGCGGGCCGACGGCCTCGAGCCCGGCGACCTCGAAGCGGCCCAGGAGCTCTTCGGCGCCGTGGGCAAGGTGGTGGTCCTGGAGGAGGGCGCCATGGACGCCGTCACCGGCCTCTCAGGCTCGGGCCCGGCCTATGTCGCCATCGTCATCGAGTCGCTGGCCGACGGCGGCGTCAAGATGGGGCTCGACCGCGCCACCGCCATGACCCTGGCCACGCAGACCGTGCTGGGCTCGGCGCGGCTCATCCTGGAGACGGGCGCGCATCCGGGCCAGCTCAAGGACATGGTCTCCTCGCCTGGCGGCACGACCATCGCGGGCATCTCCGCTCTCGAGGAGGGCGGGGTGCGGAGCACCTTCATCAGCGCCGTCGAGCGTGCCACCCAGCGCTCGAAGGAGCTGGGGGCGACCTGAGCCGATGCTCGGACTGATCAACCTCCTCATGAACCTGCTGCATATCTACTCCTTCATCATCATCGCGGCGGCCCTCATCACCTGGGTGCAGCCCAATCCCTACAATCCCATCGTCCAGTTCCTGCGGCGGGTGACCGAGCCGGTGCTGCGGCCGGTGCGGGGGCTCGTGCCCCCCGAGAAGCTCGGCGGCCTCGACATCTCGCCCCTCATCGTCCTGGTCGTGATCGAGTACGTGATTCCCCGCGTCTTGCTGGCCTTGCTGCTCTAGCGGAAGTACAGGAGGCGACTGTGCGCATCACACCGATGGACATCCGCCAGCAGCAATTCACCGTGAAGATGTTCCGCGGCTTCGACACCCAGGAGGTGGACACCTTCCTGGAGGATCTGGCCTCGGACTACGAGGCGCTCCTCAAGGAGAACTCGCTGCTCAAGGAGCAGCTGCAGGCGCTCGAGGAGCGCACGCGCGGCCTCGAGGAGCGAGAGAAGGTGCTGCAGGAGACCCTGATGACCACGCAGCGGCTCGTGGAGGAGATGAAGGAGAACGCGCGCCGCGAGGCGAG
>DASYTI010000137.1 GCA_036002485.1 Candidatus Methylomirabilota bacterium
TGGAAGCCGAACGGTTGCGCTGCTATGCCCTTCGGCGGCGCGCTCCCGACGACCAACCTCTGCTCGCTGAGATCTCGTATGCCATCCCTCGCCGACCCTTCGACGACCGACCATGAGGTACTGGCACTTACTCTTGGTCGGTCAGTAAAGTGACCGGGAGGTGGTGGCACTTGGCCCCTACGCCTCGCGCGCGACCTTCGGGCGCCGCCTCGCATCTGGACCTCTTTCAGCCGCCTGGGACTCTTTCTCTAGGCAGGTTGCCACTCAGGGCCCGAGGAGCTTCGAGAAGGCCGCGTCGACGTCGGAGAAGTCGTCGAAGAGGAGATCCGGGTTTTCCGCCTCGAGCTCCGCTCGCGAGAATAGACCTGTGGCCACGGCGATGGCCACCGCCCCGAAATGACGCGCGCACTCGATATCGCGGGGCGTATCGCCGATGACGAGGATCTCCTCGGGCGGGAACCCGCGCCCCACCAGCGCCTCCGCCCGTCTTGCCGCCAGCGAGGGGAGCTGGCGTCGATCGTAATGATCGGATCCGTAGGCGCCGAGATGGAAATACGGCCACAGCCCCGTGGGAGTCAGCTTGATCCGCGCGCCCGCCTCGATATTTCCCGTGAGCAGGCCCACGAGGGCCCCCGCCTCTCCGTCCAGCCGCCGGACGAGATCGGCGATGCCCGGCATGATGACCACGCCCCGGCCATCGCCGATCTCGGCTTGGAGCCCACGCGCATAGGCCTCGAAGCAATCATCGAGACGCGCGCGGATTCGGTCGCGCGAGAGACCACGGCCTTCCATCAGATCGAAGACGATGCGCTGGTCGGTCTGCCCGCGAAGGTCGTAGCCTTCGATATCTCCCGCCCCCCCGTAGACCTCGGTGAGGGCGGCGGCGAGGGCGCGACGCCCCGCCCCGCGCGCGGACAGGATGGTGCCATCGATGTCGAAGAGAACGAGGCGCATGAAGGGCCTCAGCGCGGGGCGGGCAGGGCGAGGGCGCGCAGCCGCGCCACGATGGGGGGCAGGCACTGGATGACCGCCTCCACCTCGGCGGCCGTGCTCCAGCGGCCGAAGGTGAAGCAGAGCGAGCCCTCCATCTCCTCCCGGGTGCACCCGATGGCGCGCAGCACCGGCGACGGCGTGCCCGTGCGCTGCGCGCAGGCCGATCCGGATGAGGCCGCCACGCCGGCAAGGTCGAGGTCGAGCAGAATGCTGTCGGCCTTGACCCCGCGCAGGACGAAGCTCGCGTGATGCGGGAGGCGCTTCACCGGGGCGCCCGTGAGGCGGCAGCCCGGAATGGAGAGCAAGAGGCCTTCGACCAGCCGATCTCGCAAGGCCTGCAGCCGCCCCGTTTCGCTGTGCAGGCCTTCGGTCCTGATGAGCTCGGCCGCCACGCCCATCCCGACGACGGCGGGCAGATTCTCGGTGCCGGAGCGATACCCGCCCTCCTGGCCGCCGCCCAGCAGAATGGGAGCCAGACGCACGCCCGTGCGCGCCCAGAGCGCCCCCGCTCCCGGCGGCCCATAGATGTCATTGCTGGCCACGGTGACCAGGTCCAGCCCCAAGACCTCCGCGGGAAGCTGAACCCGCCCGATCGTGCCTACCGCGTCGACGTGCAGCGGCACCCCCGCCCCGCGGGTGATTCGCGCGATGTCGCTGATGGGCTGGAGCGTCCCCACCTCGGCGCAGGCCGCGCTGATCGACACCAGCGCCGTGTCGGGGCGGAGGGCCCGGCGCAGGCTGTCCGGATCCACGCGCCCTTCCGCGTCGACGGGCAGGAGGGTGACGGCGGCGCCCGCCTTTTCGAGCTCGCGGCAGGCATTGAGCACCGACATGTGCTCGACGGATGAGGTGATGATATGCGGGGCGGGCGCCCCTGTCCGGAGTCCGACGCCTCGGATGGCGAGGTTGTTGGCCTCGGTGGCCCCGGAGGTGAAGATGATGCCCGAGGCCGCGCCGCCCACGAGCCGCGCGACCTTGGCGCGCGCGGCCTCCAGGGACTCCCGCGCCTCGGCGCCCAGCGAGTGGGGCGCCGACGGATTCCCGATGCCCGCCTCGAGAAAGGGCCGCATGACGGCGAGCACCCTCGGGTCCACAGGCGCGAAGCCGCCATAATCGAGGTAGACCCGGTCGGGAGCGGTGCCCCCGCGTTCCAAGCCTCTACCGTGTTTTCCTGACGAGGAAACGATAGACACCGCCCTGTCGCGAGATGTCTACGAGCTCGTGGCCGGTGATCTGACTCCAGCTTCGCATGTCCGCATCCGATGCCGGGTCGTCAGAGAGCATGGCGAGAAGGCTCCCCAGGGTCATGTCGCGGATGGCCTCCCGCGTCTTGACGATGGGCATGGGACAGAAGAGGCCGATGCAGTCGATCTGCCTGTCGGGAATGAGAAGTTTCGGATCGACAGCCATGTTCCGATACGGTAGCCCAACGCTCGAGGTGGCGTCAAGGAAGGTCCCGGCAAACCTTGACACTTCTAGCTCCCGCGCCCGATAATTCCCTGATGCCCCAGGCAAATCGCCTCCCGACCGAGGGACCCGAAGAGCCCACGCTGGTAGCCGGTGGCGCTCGGCGCACCATCATGCTGTCGCTCATGCTGACCTCGTTCATCCCTCTGATCGTGGTCGGCTATGGCATGTACACCTATCTGATCCCGCTCCTGGACCAGACGAGGCGGGTGCGCGACCTGCCATGGCTCCAGGCCCTCCTGGCCTTCACCGGTCTGCTCATGGCGGTGGGCGGGCTCTTGATCTGGGACCTGACCCGGACCCTCGGCAAACGCCAGGAGCGTGCGCCGGCGCCGGAGGCCCCCGCGGCAGGCACCGCGTCCCCGGCCGCGGCCGGCGAGGACGTCGACAGCCTCCTGCACTCGTTCTCCCGTATGCTCGCTCCCATCGAGCAGCAGGCCTCCGCCATCGATCGCTACGCGGTGAGGCTCGACACCGCGTACAAGGAGCTCGAGTCCACCAATGCCCGGCTGAAGGAGTTCTCCTTCAAGGACGAGGTGACGGGACTCTACAATCGCCGCTTCTTCTCCATCCGTCTCGAGGAAGAAGTCTCCCGGTACCGCCGCTTCAACCACCCGGTGTCCGTGGTGCTCCTGGATCTCGACGGCTTCAAGTCCGTCAATGATGACCTGGGCCACCCCGCGGGCGACGAGACGCTGCGAGGCATGGCCGAGATCCTCCTTCGCCATTCCCGCGGCATCAACGTCATCTGTCGCTACGGCGGCGACGAGTTCGCCATCCTGCTCGTGGAGACCTCCAAGGCGGGGGCGCGGCTCTACGCCGATCGCATCCGCTATGTCCTGTCGTCGTACCAGTTCGCCCACAAGCGCCGCGTGACGGCGAGCTTCGGCATCGCCTCCCTGCCCGAGGACGTGGCGCCCACCGCGGAGGATCTCATCCAGGCGGCCGACGAGGCCCTGTACGCGGCCAAGCGGTCGGGCAAGAATCGCGTCTCCGTGCACGAGGACATCGGGGTGGCCCAGACCGTGTCCGAGGGCAAGAGCGAATGAGCACCCCCCCTGTCCGCAAGGAAGTCCTGATCGTGGAGGACGACGCCAAGGTGCGCTCCGCCCTCCGAGAGGTCTTCCTCTCGGACGGCTATACGTGTCGCGTGGCCAGCAATGGCCGCGAGGGGCTCGAGTCCTTCGAGCGAGAGCGCCCACCCCTGACCCTGACCGACATCAAGATGCCCGTCATGGACGGGCTTGACTTCCTCCGGCGAGCCCGGACCATCGACAACGACGCCGCCGTCATCGTCATCACCGGGGTGGGCGACATCAAGACGGCCATCGAGAGCCTGAAGTGCGGCGCCTATGACTTCATCGTCAAGCCCGTCAACGTGGAGGCGGTCCTCATCGCGGCCGAGCGAGCCCTGGAGCGCCGCCAGCTCTTGATGGAGCGTCGCGAATACCACGCGATGCTCGAGCGACGCGTGACGGAAGCCACGCGAGACCTGGCCGCGGCCCTGAACGAGCTCGAGGACACGTATCGCGCGACCCTGGAGGCGCTCGGCTCAGCCCTGGACACGCGGGACGTGGGCACCCACGCCCACTCCCGACGGGTGGTCGGCTACTCCCTCACCCTGGCTCGCTCGCACGGGCTGCTCGAGAGCCACTTCCGCGACATCGAGCACGGCGTGCTGCTCCACGACATCGGCAAGATCGGTATCCCGGACGGCATCCTCCTCAAGCCCGGTCCCCTCTCGCCCGACGAGTGGAAGATCATGCGGACGCACCCGGATCTCGGACGCCGTCTCGTGGAGCGGATCCCCTTCCTCCGCGGCGCCGTGCCCATCGTCTATCACCATCACGAGCGCTGGGACGGCACCGGCTATCCGCTCGGGCTCCGCGGCGAGATGATCCCGCTGGGGGCGCGCATTTTCGCGGTGGCGGACGCCTTCGACGCCATGACCTTCGACCGGCCCTACTCGGTGGCCATCACCTTCGACGCGGCGCGGAAGGAGATCGCCCGCTGCGCGGGGACGCACTTCGATCCCAAGGTGGTGGATACCTTCCTCAAGATTCCTCTCGAGCTGCTCGAGACCATCCGCAACGGCTCCATCGAGTGGGCGCAGGTAGCCCCCAAAGGTCCCGCGGCGCGCGAACACTAGGCGGTCGAGAAAGGTCCAGATGCGAGGCGTCGCCCCGCCGTTCGAGTTGAGCGGCGGCCCTGCCGACGCGAGACGAGGGCTGAGTCGATCCGCACGCGAGGCGTAGTCTCTCTACGTTGAGCGTGCGGTCGAGGGCGACAACGAAGCAGATGGGCCTTTATCGGCCGCCTAGGGGCGGACCTCTTCGATCTGTTCCAGCATCTGTCGCGCCCTGGCGAAGGCGACGGCCAGCTGCTCGTGCGAGAGCCCTTGATCGCGCGCCTTCTGGATGAGTGACCGCACGTCCTGCCATCGCTCCATGGCCGCCTGACGGTTGCCTTCCGTGAGCAAGCGGCCTATGGTCTCGCCCGCCTTGTCGGTGACCCGCTCGATGGAGCGCGCCAAGAGTTCGCGGGTCTGTCGGTCGAGCCCCAGGTCGAGGTCACGCAGGTGTAGCGCACGGAAGAGCGGTGGCAGGGCCGCCTCGAGCTCGAAGGCCTCGATGTGGCGCTGGGCCAGGCGCGTGTAGCCTCGCCAGATGCGGCGATTGGCGGCGTGCCACCGGGCGGGACCGAGGCTGTCCGGCGGCGCGCCGGCCAGGAGCTCGCGGGCGCGCTCGAGCGAGTCGAGAGCCTGCGCCTCCGGCGTGGCGGTGCCGCGGGCGCGGGCGGCGAGCCGTCCGATCTCTCGCAGGAGACTGCGGGAGGCGAGGTCGCCGAGGGGAGCCCGGCGCGCCCCGGGCAGGTCCTCTGAGTCGAGAGCCCGGCGCACGAGCGCGCGCGAATCGCCAAACCGCTTGCGCCGGACCATGGCGCGGGCGACCACCCCATAGCCATCCCAGAGCGCCTCGCGTCCTCGATCCAGGAGCTCGGATACCTCCTCGGTGGCGGGCGCCGCGACGATGCGCCACTCCAGCCACAGCACGGCCACCCGCAGCACGGCCAGCCGCTCGACCGCCGTCGGGTCTATGGCCTCCGACGTCGCGAGCAGACGCCGTGCCGCGGGGGCGGCCAGGAGCGCGATGCGCTGCGGGCAGCCCTCGGCGGCGCCGTCCGGCGCTTCCCGCTCGGCGCGGTCGAGAGCTGCCCGGGCGCCTTCTGCGTCACCCTCGGCAAGCCGCGAGAGACCCACGACGGTCCAGAGCGCGGCGCGCGCGAAGGAGGGCTCGCCCATCTCGGTCCCGGACGCCTGTTCCACTAGATGCGGGCCGGCGGCATCGAAGACGGCCGCGTGCTGCCCCTCCTGATAGAGGGCGAAACACGTGTCCACGGCCTCCACGACCGGGTCCTCCGCCGTCGACATAGCCTGGGCGAGGGGCAGGTCTGGCTGGGTCGCCCGCGCGGCCATCCCCCCCGATCCGGATTCGCCCGAAGCCGGAGAGGGTGTGATGGACGGCGCGGGCGGAGACGGAGCGGGGCGGCGGCCGCGCGCCGAGCGTCGCCGCTCGGGCCCCGTATACGGAGGGCGAGGCGGCGGCTCAGGGGGCCGAGGACGCGGGGGCTCGATCCGCCGCCGCGGTCGGGCGGGAGCCGGCCGCGCTTCGAGCGCCTGGGCCAGGCCGATGAAGAGAAGGGTGCCTGCCACCAGCGCCAGGACCATCACGAGACCCTCTTCGAGGGTCATCCGCGCCCATTCCGCATGTCCTTGAAACGTTATCACGAGCTTAGCGAGCCCTTCCAGAGACCCTTGACTCGCCTTCGGCGCGCGGACGATGATGGCTGTGCTAGGTTCTCGACCTATGCGCCGGGGAGGCTGAATGCGTCGCGTCGCTGTGATCGGGGTAGGAGTGACCAGGTTCGGGAAGCACGAGCGCATCAGCGCCGAGCTCTTCGCCGAGGCGGCGGCTGACGCCATCCATGACGCGGACATCGCCCCGTCGGCGGTCCAGGCGCTCTACTATGGCAATGTCACCGGCGGCGAGGGCGAGCGCCAGCTGCACATGGGACCGCTGGCCGCCACCCTGCTCGGCCTGCCGACGATCCGGACCACCCGCTTCGAGAATGCCTGCGCCACGAGCCACGCCGCCTTCCGCCACGCCGTGATGGAGATCGGCGCCGGCGTCTCGGACGTGGTGCTGGTGGGCGGGGCGGAGCGCGTGCTCAATATTCCCACGGACGCGGCGACGGAATATTTCGCCTATTGCTCGGAGGCTTCCTACGAGCAATCGGTGGGATTGACTTTCCCGGGCGTGTTCGCGCTCATCGCCCGCGCCCACATGGCCAAATACGGAACGACGGAAGAGCAGATGGCCCATGTCGCCGTGAAGAATCATCGCCACGGCGTCCTCAATCCCAAGGCGCAGTTCCAGAAGGAGATCTCGCTGGAGACCGTGCTCAAGAGCGCCTATGTCGCCGATCCCCTCAAGCTCTTCGACTGCTGCCCCTTCACGGACGGCGGGGCCGCCCTGGTCCTCGCCGCCGAGGAGGTGGCGCGGAAGCGCCCGCGGGCCGTCTGGGTTCTCGGCACCGAGGCCGCCTCGGACACCATGTTCATGCACGAGAAGCGCGACCTCTCGCGCGTGCTGGCCACCGAGCGCGCGGCGGCCGGCGCCTACCGTCAGGCGGGCAAGACCCCCGCCGACGTGGATGTCGTGGAGCTCCATGATTGCTTCACCATCGCCGAGATCGTCGCCACCGAGGGGCTCGGCTTCTTCGAGCCCGGCGCCGGAGGTCTCGCGGCGGAGAAGGGCTGGACCAGTCTTGGGGGCAAGCTTCCCGTCAACCCGTCGGGCGGGCTCAAGGCCAAGGGCCACCCCATCGGCGCCACCGGGGCCGCGCAGATCGCTGAGATCGTGACCCAGCTCCGGGGCGAGGCCGGCCTGCGCCAGGTCGAAGGCGCGCGGACGGGCCTGACCCACACCCTGGGCGGCAATACCGCGACGGTCCTCGTAAGCCTCTTCGGCCGTGGCTGACCCTGTGGTGACGCTCAAGCATTTCTTCGAGGAAGCGCGCTCGGGGCGGCTTACCGGGATTCGCTGCCGCAGGTGCGGCGACCTCGCCATGCCCCCGAAGGAATTCTGTCCTGCGTGCCAGGAGCGCGACTGGGCCCCGGTGGCGCTGGCGGGCGCGGGCAACATCACCTCGTTCACGGTCATCCGCGTCGCCCCGCGCGGCCGCGCGGCCGAGGTGCCGTATGCCGTGGCGGTGGTCCGGCTCGACGAGGGCGTCTCGCTTCTCGGCCGCATCGTCGACATTTCCCTCGAGAGCCTCAGGATCGGCCTCCCCGTTCGCTTCCGCCCGCTCGTCACCAGCGAACAGGCCGCCATCGGCTTCGGCCCCGCCTGAATTTAGCTCAGCCCTCACCCTCGCCGCTGATCCATTGGGCCTCGCCTCGCGGCGGCGCCGCTCGGCTCGAACCGCCGCGCCTGCGGGATTGACTCAGCTCTCGTCTCGCGACGGCCGCTGGCCGCCGCTCAACTCGAACGGCGGGCAGCGCCTCAGCTCGACAGGCCTTATCTCAGCCCTCGCCTCGTCGCTCTCCTCGCCTGCGGCTCGTCGGCAGCCCCTCAGCTCGAAAGGCTATTTCTTGAAGTAGCGCAGCTCGAGGGTCACGCACCGCTTCGGCACGCGGTACGGGCCGTGAATCATGCCCGGCGGGCGACAGGCGTACATGCCGGCCGTGAAAGTCTGTTTCTTGCCGAGGTCCGTCAATTCGCCCTCCAGGATCCAGACCTCCTCCCAGAAGTCGTGGACAATGGTTTCGCTCGTCTCGACGCCCGTCTCGAATTCCAGCAATCGTGTCACGTCGCCCTCTTCGTTGCGGCTCAGGATCTTCTGCCTGACCCCGGCGCCGCCCGCGCCTCCGGTGGCCGAGGCGGCGACGGGCTCCCAGGGGATATGGTCCGGCTTGAAGAACTCGAGCTCGGCTTTGGGCATGGTGTGGAGTCTCCTTCATGTGAGGAGGCCCTATCGGGCCTCCGGGTCACCTCATGAGGGTCCCCGTCAGCGCAGGGTTCCCGCCCTAGGGTAGACTGTGCTACAAGCGAGCGACAAGGACCCCCATGACGATCGAAGGAGCCGGATCGGAGGAGGTAGGGGACGTCCCAGGCCACCCGCCGCGCCCGTGGTCGCGGCGGACCTGGGTCATCTGTCTCGTCGTCGCATTCCTGCTGGCCGGCGGCGCCTATTTCGCGCTGAACCGGCCGGGCCGGGCACAACCCGCCGCGCGCCCGGGCGCGGGCGGCGCGGCAGGCCGAGCGGTGCCTGTCTTGACGGTAACCACCCGAACGGGCGACCTGGGCGTCTATCTGACGGCGCTGGGCTCGGTCACGGCCCTCAATATCGTGACGGTCCGGAGCCGGGTCGATGGCCAGCTCATGCGCACGCTCTTTCGCGAGGGGCAGAACGTCCGTGCCGGGGAACTGCTCGCGGAGATAGATCCCCGCCCCTTCGAAGCCCAGCTCACGCAGGCCGAGGGGCAGCTCGCCCGTGACCAGGCCGCACTGAGCAATGCCCGGCTCGACCTGGAGCGCTACAGAAGGCTCGTGGCGGGAGGCTTCATCGCCCAGCAGCAGCTCGATACTCAGGCCTCGGCGGTCGTCCAGGCCGAGGGCAACGTCAAGGCCAATCTCGGACAGATCGAAAGCATCAAGCTTCAACTCACGTATTGCCGCATCCTCGCCCCCATCAATGGCCGCGCCGGCCTCAGGCTCGTCGATCCCGGCAACATGGTCAAGGCCAATGATCCCGGCGGGCTCGTGGTGCTCGCCCAGGTCGAGCCCATCGCCGTCGTGTCGGCGATACCCCAGGATCATCTGCCCCCCGTCCTCGCGCGGATGCGGGGCGGGAGCCCCATCCCCGTGGACGCCTACGACCGGGAGGGCCGGACAAAGCTCGCCACGGGCACGCTGGTGGCGGTGGACAACCAGATCGACCCGGGTACGGGCACCGTCAAGATCAAGGCCTCGTTCGCCAACGCGGACGGCGCGCTCTTTCCGAACCAGTTCGTCAACGTGCGGGTGCTGGTGGACACGCTCCGCGGTGCCGTCCTGGTTCCCGTGGAAGCGGTTCAGCGCGGCGTCCAGGGTCCCTTCGTGTACGTCGTGCGCGCCGACAAGACGGTCGAGCTCCGCAAGGTTGCCCTCGGCCCGACCGAAGGTGGTCTGGCCCCTGTCCGCGACGGACTCAAGGCCGGCGAGGCCGTCATCGTCGACGGCGCCGACAAGGTGCAGGAGCGCTCTCGGGTCGAGCCGACCAGCCGCGATCGACCCCCCGCCAAGTCGGGCTCATGAACCTGTCTCGGCCGTTCATCCTGAGGCCAGTGGCCACGTCGCTCCTGACCGCGGCCATCATCTTGGCAGGCGCCGTCGCCTATCGCCTGCTCGCCGTCTCGGCCTTACCCCAGGTCGACTACCCGACCATCCAGGTGCAGACGTTTTATCCCGGCGCCAGCCCGGACGTGATGGCCTCGGCGGTCACCGCGCCCCTGGAGCGGCAATTCGGTCAGATGCCCGGCCTCAAGCAGATGACGTCCACGAGCTCGAGCACGAGCTCGGTCATCACGCTCCAGTTCGATCTGAGCCTGGCCCTCGACATCGCCGAGCAGCAGGTGCAGGCGGCCATGAACGCGGCATCCTCGTTCCTGCCCAGGGATCTCCCCAATCCTCCCCTCTACAACAAGGTGAATCCGGCCGACGCGCCTATCCTCACCCTGGGGCTGACCTCGAGCTCCCTCCCCCTCACCACCGTCGAGGACCTCGCCGACACACGGCTCGTGCCCAAGCTCTCCCAGCTTCCGGGCGTGGGCCTGGTCACCCTGAGCGGCGGCCAGAAGCCCGCCATCCGCATTCAGGCGAATCCCGCGCGGCTGGCCGCCAATGGCCTCACCCTCGACGACGTGCGCCTGGCCGTCGCCGCGGCGAATGTGAATCAGGCCAAGGGCAGCCTGGACGGCGCCCAGCAGGCCTACACCATCGGAGCCAATGACCAGCTCGTGAGGAGCGAGCTCTATCAATCCCTCGTCATCGCCTACCGCAACAGCGCCCCCGTGCTCCTCTCCGACGTGGCTGACGCCGTGGACGATGCCGAGAACCTTCGCCAGGCGGCGTGGATGGGCGATCGGCCGGCCGTCATCGTCAATATCCAGCGACAGCCCGGCGCCAATCTCATCCAGGTCGTGGACCGCGTGAAGCAGCTCATGCCACAGCTCCAGGGCACCCTGCCGACCTCCGTCGAGGTGTCCGTGCTGACCGACCGCACCACCACCATCCGCGCCTCCGTCCATGACGTCCAGCTCGAGCTCATGCTCGCCGTCGTCCTCGTGGTGCTCGTCATTTTCCTGTTCCTGGGCAGCCCCGCCGCCACCTTCATCCCGAGCGTGGCCGTGCCCGTTTCCATCATCGGCACCTTCGCCGTCATGTACGCGCTCAACTTCAGCCTCAACAACCTCTCCCTCATGGCCCTCACCATCTCCACCGGTTTCGTGGTGGACGACGCCGTGGTCATGATCGAAAACATCGCCCGGTACATCGAGGCGGGCGACTCTCCCCTCGAGGCGGCTCTCAAGGGCTCGGGGCAGATCGGGTTCACGATTCTCTCCCTGACCGTCTCGCTGATCGCGGTGCTCATCCCCCTGCTCTTCATGGGCGATATCGTGGGCCGCCTCTTCCGGGAGTTCGCCATCACCCTCAGCGTCTCCATCCTCGTCTCGGCCGTCGTGTCGCTCACCCTGACCCCGATGCTCTGCGCCAAGCTCCTCCACCACCAGAGCGAGGCGGAAAGGAATCGATTCGCGCGGACGGCCCAGCGGCTCTTCGAGGCCCTCCGCGCGGGCTATGCCGCCACCTTGAGCCGCGTGCTGGAGCACCAGCGCCTGACCCTGCTCGTGGCCGTGGGCACCCTGGCCCTCACCCTCGTCCTGTACGCCCTCATCCCCAAGGGGCTCTTTCCCACCCAGGACACCGGCGTCATCCTCGGCATCTCCGATGCCCCGCAGGCCGTGTCGTTTCCCGCCATGGCGGCGCGCCAGCGCGCCCTCGGACAGGTCATCCTGAAGGATCCCGCGGTGGCGACGCTGTCGTCCTTCATCGGGATCGACGGCACCAACGTCACCCTCAATAGCGGCCGCATGCTGATCAGCCTGAAGCCGCTGGTGGAGCGGCGGGTCGGCGTGGACGCGGTGATCGACCGCCTGCGCACGTCCCTCGCCCAGGTCGGCGGCATCACCCTCTACCTTCAGCCCGTCCAGGACCTGACCGTGGAAGACCGCGTCAGCCGGACGCAGTTTCAGTACAGTCTCGAGGATCCGAATCTGGCCGAGCTGACGACGTGGGCGCCGCGTGTGGTGGAGCGCCTCCGCCTGCTGCCCGAGCTCAGGGACGTGGCAAGTGACCAGCAGGATCGGGGTCTCGAGACCTCCGTGCGCATCGATCGCCCCACCGCCTCCCGCCTCGGCATCACGCCCCAGATGATCGACGACGCGCTCTACAACGCCTTCGGCCAGCGCCAGGTCTCGACCATCTTCACCCAGCTCAACCAGTACCGCGTGGTGCTGGAGGTCAAGCCCGACTTCCGCCAGAGCCCCGAGGCCCTGCAGCAGATCTATCTCCGGTCCTCGACGGCGGGCCAGGTGCCGCTCTCCGCCTTCACCTTCATCGAGGAGCGCGCCACGCCGCTCGCCGTGAACCACCAGGGGCAGTTCCCCGCCGTCACCGTCTCCTTCAACCTCTCCCCGGGGATCTCGCTCGGCCACGCCGTCCAGGCCATCGAGACGGCCAAGCAGGAGCTTGGCCTCCCCATCACTATCCAGGCGCGCTTCCAGGGAGCCGCACGGGCCTTCCAGGCCTCGCTCGCCAATGAGCCCCTCCTCATCCTGGCCGCCGTGGTCACCGTCTACATCGTGCTCGGCGTGCTCTACGAGAGCTGGATTCACCCCGTGACGATTCTCTCCACGTTGCCCTCCGCCGGGGTGGGGGCGCTGCTCGCCCTGCTCGCCGCGCGTCTGGACCTGAGCGTCATCGCCCTCATCGGAATCATCCTCGTCATCGGCATCGTCATGAAGAACGCGATCATGATGATCGACTTCGCGCTGGACGCTCAGCGCTCGGAGGGCCGGCCGGCCCGTGAGGCCATCTACCAGGCCTGCCTGCTCCGGTTCCGGCCCATCTTGATGACCACCATGGCGGCCATCCTGGGCGGGGTGCCGCTCGCCCTCGGAGGCGGGGTGGGATCCGAGCTGCGGCAGCCGCTCGGCATCGCCATCGTGGGCGGTCTCATCATGAGTCAGCTCCTGACGCTCTACACCACCCCCGTCATCTATCTCGCCTTCGACCGGGTGGCCACGCGCGCCGCGCGACGAAAGGCGCCCGCCGCGGTCACGTCCGCCGCCGCCCAGGGGCTCTCGTGAACCTCTCGACCCCCGCCATCCGTCGCCCGGTGGGCACCACGCTCCTCACCCTGGCTCTCGTGATAGCGGGCATCCTCGGCTATCGCCTGCTGCCCGTGGCCCCGCTTCCCCGGGTGGACTTTCCGACCATCCAGGTGTCCGCGGCGCTGCCCGGTGCCAGCCCCGAGACCATGGCCTCCGCCGTGGCCACACCGCTGGAGCGCCAGTTCGGCCGCGTCGCCGCCATCACCGAGATGACGTCGGCCAGCTACCTCGGCTCCACCAGCGTGGCCCTCCAGTTCGATCTTGCGCGTGACATCAACGGCGCCGCCCGCGATGTCCAGTCGGCCATCAATGCCGCCGCCGGCCAGCTCCCCTCGAACCTGCCCGCGAATCCGACCTACCGTAAGGTCAACCCGGCCGACGCGCCCATCATGATCCTGGCCCTGACCTCGTCCACCGTGGACACCGGCCGGATGTACGACGTGGCGTCCACGGTCCTGCAGCAGAAGCTCGCGCGGATCGAGGGGGTCGGGCAGGTCTTCGTGGGCGGCAGCTCCCTTCCGGGTGTCCGGGTCGAGCTCAACCCGATGACGCTGGCGAGCTACGGGATAGGCTTGGAAGATGTGCGGCGCGTGCTCGCCAACGCCAACGTCAACCATCCCAAGGGACAGATCCATGGTCCCGAGCGCGCCTGGGAGATCCGGACCAGCGACCAGCTCCGCTTCGCCGCGGAATACCGGCCGCTCATCGTGGCGTGGCGCAACGGCGCGCCGGTGCGCCTCTCAGACCTGGGCGAGGTCGTGGACTCCGTGGAGGATCTGCGATCGATAGGTCTGGCCAATGGCAAGCCGGCCGCCCTGCTCATCATCTTCCGCCAGCCGGGCGCCAACATCATCGAAGCCGTCGACCGGATCCGGGAGGAGATGCCGGAGCTTCATGCTCTCGTGCCGGCCGACGTCACCCTGACGGCGGTGCTGGATCAGACCGTCACCATCCGCGCCTCCATCCACGACGTCCAGATTTCCCTCATGATCTCCGTCGCCCTCGTGGTGCTGGTGGTCTTCCTCTTCCTCCGCGACGTCCGGGCCACCGCCATCCCCGGTGTGGTCGTCCCCGTGTCCCTGATCGGCACCTTCGCCTTCATGTACTTGATCGGCTACAGCATCGACAATCTTTCCCTCATGGCCCTGACAGTGGCCACGGGATTCGTGGTGGACGACGCCATCGTGGTCGTCGAGAACGTGATGCGCCACCTCGAGGCGGGCATGCCCGCCCGGGAGGCGGCCATCACGGGGGCGCGCGAGATCGGCTTCACCGTGCTCTCCATCAGCGTGTCCCTCGTGGCCGTCTTCATCCCCATCCTGCTCATGGGCGGAATCATCGGCCGGCTGTTCCGGGAGTTCGCGGCGGTGCTTTCCATCGCGGTCCTCATCTCCCTCGTCCTCTCCCTGACCACGACCCCCATGATGTGCGCCGCCCTCCTCCGCTCCCGACAGGGACAGGATCGGGGACGCTTCGACCGCGCGAGCGAGCGAGTCTTCGACGGCATTCTCCGGCTCTACGACGTGAGCCTGGGCTGGGCCCTCCGGCACCCGGGCTTCGTCCTCCTCATCGCCACCGTCACCTTCGCGGTCAACGTCTACCTGTTCGTGACCATCCCGAAGGGCTTCTTCCCCCAGCAGGACAATGGCCGGCTCGCCGGGATCACGGTCGCCGCCCAGGACATCTCCTTCCAGGCCATGCGGGACAAGCTGAGTCGGCTCGCCGACATCGTCCGCGCGGACCCCGGGGTGGCCACCGTCACGGCCTATACGGGAGGCGGAGGAGGACGGGGAACGACCGTCAACACGGCGCGAATGTTCGTGTCCCTCAAGCCACGGTCGGAGCGCGATGCCACGGCGGACGAGATCATCACCCGGCTGCGTCCCAAGCTCGCCCGGGTGCCCGGCGCCACTCTGTATCTTCAAGCGGTGCAGGACATCCGACTCGGCGGCCGCCTCAGCAACGCGCAGTATCAGTTCACCCTGCAGGCTGATACCCTCACCGAGCTGAGCGCCTGGGCGCCCAAGGTGCTCCAGGCCATCCGCGGCCTCCCCCAGCTCCGTGATGTCTCGAGCGACCAGCAGGACGCGGGACTGCAGGTGCCGCTCACCATCGACCGGCCCACGGCGGCGCGACTCGGCGTCAGCACCCGGCTCATCGACGAGACGCTCTATGACGCCTTCGGCCAGCGCCAGGTCTCCACGATCTACACCGCGCTGAATCAGTACCACGTGGTGATGGAGGTGGCGCCGAGCTTCTGGCAGAGCCCGGACGCCCTCCGCAACATCTATGTCCAGTCGGCCGCGGGCAACTCCGTGCCCCTCACCGCGCTCACCCGATTCGAGCCGAGCCCGGCGCCGCTTCAGATCAATCACCAGGGACTCTTTCCCTCGGTGACCACGTACTTCAATCTCGCCCCCGGCGTCGCCCTCGGCGACGCGGTGGCGGCCATCGCGGCCGCCGAGCGCCGCATCGGCATGCCCGGGAGTATCCGCGGCAGCTTCGCGGGCACCGCCCAGGCCTTCCAGGTCGCCCTCTCCACCCAGCCCCTGCTCATCCTGGCCGCCCTCGTCGCCGTCTATCTCGTCCTGGGCGTCCTCTACGAGAGCTACATCCACCCCCTCACCATTCTCTCCACCCTCCCCTCCGCCGGCGTGGGCGCGCTCCTCGCCCTCATGGCCTTCCAGATGGAGTTCTCCATCATCGGCATGGTCGGCGTCATCCTGCTCATCGGCATCGTGAAGAAGAACGCCATCCTGGTCATCGACGTCGCCCTCGACCTCGAGCGGCGCGAAGGCCGCAACGCTCGCGAGGCGGTGCACCAGGCCTGCCTGCGGCGATTCCGGCCCATCATCATGACCACGATGGCTGCGCTCCTGGGCGCCCTGCCCCTGGCCCTCGGTACGGGCACGGGCTCGGAGCTGCGGCGGCCCCTGGGCATCAGCATCGTGGGCGGCCTTCTCCTGAGCCAGCTCCTCACGCTATACACGACCCCGGTCGTGTACCTCTTCCTCGAGCGAGGCCGTCTACGCGTCGTCCGCTGGCGGGGACAGCTCGGCCGTGCCTTCGGCGGATCCCCACAGGAAAGTCCAGCCGGCCCTCGTCCCTGACGGCGGCGGGGCACGGATGCGGTCTGACGAGAACCAGCCCTTCAGCGCTCCTGGTCGCCCCGCGGAGTCACCGAGGCCTCCCGGCTCCGCAACCTGTCCAGGAGCTCGGTGAATCTCGACGTCCGCAGGATGGAATTGAACTGGCTCCGATAGCTCAGGACGAGGCTGACCCCGTCCACCACGATGTCATACACCGCCCATCGTCCATCGGTCTCCAGGAGGCGGTATTCCAGTGAAGCGTTCCCGCGCCGGCCCACCGCGACTTGCGAGCTGACCTGCGCATAGGGCCCGTTGACCGACTCGCCCTCGAAGGTGATGGTGACCAGAGGATAGTGCGCGAGGGCCGTCAGGTAGGATCGCTCGAGCAGGTCGGTGAAGAGCCGGACGAACTCTGCTTGCTCTTCACGCGTCCCGTCGCTCCAGTGGGGGCCCAGCATCCGGCGCGACATCTCGTTGAAGTCGAAGAGCTGCTCCGCGACCAGGCGCATCTCGCGCCGCTGTGCGCTCGCGGGGGCGCCCGCTGTCTGCGACTGGGCGATGGCCAGCACGCGGGTCATGGACGATTTGACGAGCTCGAGGGGCGGGAGCGCGCGCGCGGGCGACGTGGCGTCCGCGCTCTTCCCTATCGTCTGGGCAAGAGCGGGCTCGGTCCCGCACGCCACCGCGGTGGCCAGCATCGCGACTCCCACGGTGGCGATGCTCGTCAGCCGGACAAGCCGAGGTACCATGAGAAGGGAAACCTGCCGCGACACGGACCCGCTCGCTGCCTCACACATTAGTATCTCCGTCCTCGAACGCCCTCTCGGGCGCCTGTCAATGAGCTTCGCGGGGCCGATTGTCGGCGTGCCGCCTGCTCCAGCCAGAACTTCGTCTAGGTGCTTCGAGCGACTCCAGCAAGGCGCGTGCCGAGTAGGCTTCGCTCGAAGTCTTCGCATCTAACCTCCGAAAAACTCGGAGCATGCATTCTCGGTCCCTTGATGCGCGCCTTCTGGTGAGGTCATCGATACCGGGTCGGCCTTTCGTCCTGCGCCCGCCCCACGTCGCGATCACCCGGTAATTCCTACGCGGTGCTCTTCGAATATTCCGATGAGGGCCGCTCGCCCACGGGGCAGCCTGACGACAAGTGCACGCCCGGCTGCTACTTAGGAAAGACCGACGACGCGATGGCGCTTGGCACACGCCATGCTGCTCTTGGCTGCGATGCCCAGTCACACCGTCCCCGCCGCCCGCGCCGCGCCGCCCCAAGCTTTCGGCCGGACGCGACGGACCGTGCTTCTCACCGCGATCTCCGTGATTCTTGGACTCACGGCGATCTCCTGGCACTACTCACTTCCCGCGCCCGGCGGCCTCAGGACTCCCATCGTGCATCTCTATGCGCAAGGCCAGCTCGCTCCCGGCGGCCGGCCCGTCGCGGCGATCTATCCTTCGCACAAGGCCCAGAGCTGGGTGCCCCTCGAGCGGATCCCTCGGTCAGTCGTCGACGCCGTTCTCGTGGCCGAGGACCGGCGGTTCTGGGCCCATCCGGGGGTCGATCTGCTGGCCGTCGGACGCGCCTTCCACGTCAATCTCAAGCATGGCGAGCTCCGCGAAGGCGGCAGCACCATCACCCAGCAGCTGGCGCGAACGCTGTTCCTCGATACCCGACGCACGTGGGGACGAAAAGCTCGCGAGGCCCTCATCGCTCTCCTCCTGGAGGTGCGGTACTCGAAGACCCGGATCCTGGAGGCCTATCTCAACTCCGTCTACCTCGGGCATCATGGCGACCTGCCCGTCTACGGGCTTCCCGCCGCCGCGCGCCACTTCCTCGACAAAGACCTGGGCGCCCTCGACGTCGACGAGGCGGCCTGGCTGGCCAGCGCGATCCGGGCGCCCAACCGGATGCTCTCCGCCCAGAATCGAGACAAGAAGTACCGTGACGGCATCATCCTCGCCATGCAGGAGGCTCGACTGATCGAGCCGGCCATCGCCCGTCGGGCCGTCTCCCGACCGCTGCCGCGGCAACCCAACGAGGGTTCCAGGGTCGCCCCGTACTTCGTCGATTTCGTCGCCGGCGAGCTCGGGCGCCGGGCGAAGCTGCCGGAGTCGGGCGACCTGCAGCTCCAGACCACGCTCAACCTCGCCCTCCAGCGGGCCGCGGAGGCCGCGGTGAGGGACGGGGTGGCGCGGATTGAAAGAGATCGGCCCCACCTCGCCGGCCAGGTGCAGGCCGCGGTGATCGCCATAGAGCCGGCGTCCGGAGAGATCCGCGCTCTCGTGGGCGGCCGGCGCTACGGCGAGACGTCATTCAATCGCGCCACCCGCGCGGTGCGACAGCCGGGATCCCTTTTCAAGCCGTTCGTGTACCTGGCCGCCTTCGAGGCGGAGCGCCGCGGCGCGGGCATCACGCCCGCCTCCGTCCTCGCCGACGAGCCGCTGCTCATACCGGCGGGCGGCAGCAACTGGGAGCCGCGGAACATGGACGGACAGTTCCACGGACCGGTGACGGTGCGCCGCGCCCTGGAGGAGTCGCTGAACATTCCCGCCGTGCGCGTCGCGCTGAACGTGGGGCCCCGTCACGTCGCGGACATGGCCCGCGCCGTCGGCATCGAGCATCCCCTGGCCCCGGTCCCGTCGCTCGCCCTCGGCACCTCCGAGGTGACGCTCCTCGAGATCACCGGCGCCTTCGCCACCCTGGCCAATGGCGGAGTCCGTGTCGCTCCCACCGCCCTGGCCGCGGACGTCTCCGGCGGCGGGCCGGCCATGGCACCGCTGCCGGCATCGGTTCGCGCGGTGTCCGCCGAGTCCGCATTCCTGATCAACCATCTGCTCCGTGGTGTCATGCGGCGCGGCACGGGCGCCCGGAGCTCCGCCTGGGGACTTCAGGAGATGACGGCGGGGAAGACAGGCACGACGGACGGGCTTCGCGACGCGTGGTTCGTCGGCTATACGCCCGATCTGGTGGTCGGGGTCTGGGTGGGGATGGACGACGCCACGCCCCTCGGCCTCACGGGGGCACAGGCCGCCCTGCCCATCTGGGGTCCCGTCATGCAGGCGGCGGTGCGACAGACCTCTCCGGCTCAGTTCACGCCGCCGCCGGGAGTGGTCCTGGCGCAGATCGACAGGAAGACGGGGAGACGGGTCTCGTTCTGGTGCGGAAGCGACGACGTGATTCAGGAAGCCTTCCGTGAAGGCACGAGGCTTCCCGACGAATGTGAATCCTTCCTGCAGACCGGCGTGACCAACCTCCTCGACTGGATCGAGAGGCGCTTCAAGTAGATCGGCTGGGCCTCCCAGGGTTAGGCGGGAGCAGACACACCAAAGGGTTGCGGATTCTTCCCGTAACCCTTTGGGCGATTTGGAGCGGCCGACCGGATTCGAACCGGCGACGTCCAGCTTGGGAAGCCCACATGGTGCCGCTATGGGTATCATGTTGTTCGAGAAATGGCGGTCTTGACGGTGGAGATGACTCCTGGTGACACCAGGTGATCACTGCAGATCTCAACGATTGGTCACTGGGTTGGTCACTCGACCAGGCGACCTTCGAGCGCCAAGACATCACCCCTTCGGGGCTCAGCCCAATTTCGGTCGTCAACGGTTTGTTGCGGGAGCCCGCAATCA
>DASYTI010000138.1 GCA_036002485.1 Candidatus Methylomirabilota bacterium
GAAGCTGACCATGGGCTGGTGCGTGGAGTGCCATCGCGCGGTGAACGAGAAGGGCGTGCAGGCGGTGCAGCCCGTGGCCGCCGCGTGGGGCTCGGCGCCCAGGCCGCCGACGGCGGATGACAAGAAGCCGCGCAAGGCCCCCCTGGAGTGCGTGGCCTGCCATCATTGATCGCGGCCGACGCAGGCTGAGCCAACACGCCTTCGAGAGCTAGCGCCACCCCCTCACCCTGCCCTCTCCCCCATTGGGGGAGAGGGATTCTTGTTTTCGGTCGATTTCAAAATTTATCCCTCTCCCCTCAGGGGAGAGGGCCGCTCTTCGAGTTGAGACGCTGCCGACGAGCCTCAGGCGTGGCCGTTCGAGCTGAAGGGCGAAGCCCTGAGGCGAGTGCTGAGTTGATCAGCGGCGAAGCGAGGGCTGAGTAAATCAGGGGTGGTCGGGTACGATGTTCGCCATGCCGTCGTACAAGTTCGTGCAGGTGGATGTGTTCACCGATCGCGTGTTCGGCGGGAATCCGCTCGCGGTTGTTCTCGACGCGCGCGGGCTCGACGACGGCCTCATGCAGCAGATCGCGCGCGAGATGAATCTCTCCGAAACTGTCTTCCTCTTCCCGCCCACGCGCCCCGATTGTGTCGCAGCGCTCCGGATCTTCACGCCGGCTCGCGAGGTGCCCTTTGCCGGGCATCCGACCATCGGCACCACGTGGGTGCTGGCCGCCCGTGGCATGGTGCCCAAGGGCGCGGCGCGCTTCACCCTCGAGGAGAGGATCGGACCAGTGCCCGTCGAGCTCGAAGGTGATCCGGCCCGACCGAGCTTCATCTGGATGAATCAGCAGGACGCGACTTTTGATCCCGCCCTCGACAATCGCGAGGGGGTAGCTCACGCGCTCGGCCTCACATTGGCCGACCTCTGGCCCACCGGACCCATCCAGCCCGGCTCCACGGGCAACAAGTTTCTCTTCGTGCCTCTGCGCGACAAGGTAGCGGTAGATCGTGCCGTCCTCGACGTGCGCGCGATGCTCGAGGTCATGGGTGATCGGCCGCGCATGGGCATATTCGTCTTCGCGCCGGATCCAGACGCCTCCGCTGACCGCGTCTACTCCCGCATGTTCGGCCCGCACAGCTCGGGCATTCCGGAGGACCCCGCCACGGGCTCAGCCAGTGGCCCGCTCGGCGCCTATCTGGTGCTGAACAGGATGGTGCGGAGCGCAGGGGAAGTGAGGATCGTGAGCGAGCAGGGAACCAAGATGGGCCGGCAGAGCTTCGTGCACATCCAGCTGACGGCGGGGGGCGGCACGGTCACCAACATCCGCGTAGGTGGCGGCGTGGTCCCGGTGCTCGAGGGCGAGTTTCGCTTGTCCTAGCGGTAGGCTTTGTCGGCGACAATATCCGTCGTTGCGGCCACATGAGGATACTCAGACCATTCGCGCCCATCCAGCTTGCGCCCCCCCGACTTGGCCGTTCGTCCACCCCACTGTTTGTGGAAGAAGGCTACGCCTTCGCTCCGGCAAAGGTCTCGAATCTCGCGAACCCATGCGACAGCTGAAGACTTGGGACAATGGTCCTTGGACGCGTTTTCCACAAGAGCGCGATCTGGCGGCCCTCCTGATTCCCCACCCGTGATGACCCAAGAGATCCCGTCCAAGTCCAGACTGGCCAAAGACCCTAAGAGCGGTTCGGCACTTATGAACCGCACCCGAACGTCCGCTTCTCGCAGGCGGTCAACTCGCCAAAGATAAGCATCGGACTCTACAGACACGCCTAGCCAGATATTCCGAGGAATTTCTGACGGCCAAGCTCCTGATCGTTGCCATTCCAGCAGGCGGTCCGGGCGCTTGGTAAGGACCTGGAATACGTGGCGAGTTGCCAAGCGCATGGTATCGAACACTTGATTGATGAAGTCGGTCGGCACCTTCTCGTGAAAGAGATCGCTCATGCTGTTGACAAAAATCCGTCGGGGGGCCTTCCAACGCATGGGAAGCCCGAGTCGCTCTGGATGGAGTCGAATCTCCGAGAAACGCTGTCGCCCGAAACGCTCGGTCAGGCGTTCCGCATAGCAAAACTTGCAGCCGGGGGAGACCTTGGTACAACCGGTTACGGGATTCCATGTAGCATCGGTCCATTCAATTGCAGAGGAATCGGCCAACTTGGTTCTCCCCGACGATTCTATAGCGCTCGAAAATCTCCCTGACTATCTTGGCCGCGACAGGTTGCTGGGCAGCAAAGAACAGATAGTAGATGATAGCTCCCTTGGAGTTTCGCATGGGGAGCGGATGTGGGACGTGTTTGAATCCCCCCTTCGTCCGGAGACGATCACGGAACGCCTGAGCGATGGCCGCATTGTCTCCCGTCTTTTCCTTCCAGCCGAAGAGATTTCCCGAAGTGGAATATACAACCTTCGTCCATGAGTCATCTCCCCAGAACGCATTCATCCGAGCGATGGCCGCCGGATCTATCTTGTTCAGATCGCGACGCCAGAACACGTTCCGATTCATGGCTGCGACGGGGAAATTCGGGAACATTTCGACGGAACCCATCGCACCGCTCTGAGCGATGACCTGCCAATTGAGGTGAAGACCATATGGGTCGAGCAGACAGAGCGCTCGTCGGAAGTCTCGATACTTAACCTTGGGCAGGACATCATTCAGCAAGAGGACGTTGCAGTCTCCTTGGAGAATGTGGACATCTGGTCGATTACCGACGAGCTTTTGAAGAGCGACTACCTTATCTTCCTGGAGGTCGATCAGAAAGTACTCTCTGAAAGGCGGGCGGACGTGGAGCGCATTCAAGGGACTGCCGGGAATGAACGCACCCGACGCACGAGATCTGTGGACCCCGGCCCCTGCAAAAGCGTCGATATAGACGTGATGGAGGTTCTTCTTCTTCCTCAGGATGGCGGAATAGGCGACAGCATACTTTTGGATGATCTCGAGCTAGATTTCTGACCAGTTGCCGACCTCGTCAATCTGCACAACTAATTCTGACTTACAGGGCTATCCGATGTCGAGATGTGGAGAGATTGATACACCTGTAGGGAGTCAGGGACCGAGGATCGCCGTCAGGCTCCGCAGATCGGGGCAGCCGTCGAGTGTCTCGACCATCTGGCGCACGGAGTCGACGCGATCCTCGGGCAGAACCAGCCGCGCGCAGTCGCTGAACTTCTCCCGAAGCTGATCCATGGTCAGCGGATGGCTCGGATGGCCCGGGACCGGGCGGGGGCCCAGGGCGACCTCGCGGCCGTCCCGCAGCCGCAGGGTGACGCGCGTCCACATGTGGCGCTCGAGGTCGGCGGGAATCTCCGGATCCACCACGACACGCGTGCGCTTCATCAGCTCCTGAATGACGGGATCTTGCGTCTTGTCGTCCTGAAAGCTCTGGATGCCGACCTTGCCCTCGCAGAGCGCCGCGGCGGCTGTGAACTCGCCCGAGAACTTGGCCTCGAGCCCGCTCTTCGGGCTCGAGTGGATGAGGATACGCGGCACCGTTTGATTCACGCCGATGGTGACCTGGGCGATGTCGTCGGGGGCGAGGCGCAGCGTCCGCTTGAGCTCGAGCGCGCTGTCGATGATCGAGTGCGTGCAGGCGCAGGACGGGTAGGGCTTGACGGCCACGCCCGTGGTCAGGATCTTCCACGGCGCGCCCAGCCGGTCGAGGGCGCCTTCCTCTCGCTTGCCCGCGCTGAGCACGGCCAGATAGCCCTGCGGTCCCTCGATGGCCTGCTCGGAGGCGGTGAAGCCCTCGCGCGCCAGGAGCGCCGAGAGCACGCCGCTCCGCGCCGCGTGACCGGCGTGAAAGGGCTTGGTCATGGTGCCGAAGTTTTCCTTGAGCCCTGAGGCCTGGGTGGCCGCGATGGCCAGCGCGGTCCGCGTCTGCGCGGCATCGAGCCCGAGCAGCCGGGAGGCCGCGGCCGCCGCGCCGAGGGCGCCGAGGGTGCCCGTGGCGTGGAAGCCCTTCTCGTAGTGCGCGGGGTTGATCACCTCGGCCAGCGTGGTCTCGACCTCGAAGCCAAGAAGGAAGGCGTGCACGAGCGCGCGTCCGTCCGCCAGGGCCAGCTCCCCGGCCGCGAGGGCCGCCGAGAGAACGGGCGCCGAAGGATGGCCCAGCATGGCGAAATTGGTGTCGTCGAAGTCGAGGGCATGTGCGGCCGTGCCATTGGCGAGCGCGGCCCAGACGGCGCCGGTGCGCCGCCGCGTCCCCACGATGGTGGCAAGGGGCGCCCCGCCCTCGGCTTCGGCGATCTGCTGGACGATGCGCGCAGCCGGCTCCGTGGAGCCCGCGAGCATGACCCCCAGACAGTCGAGGATGGCCCGGCGCGCGGCGTCCACGGCGGCGGCCGGGCAGTCCTCCCAGCGACTCTTCACCACGAACTCGGCGAGCACGGAGGTGGCGCGCATGGGCCAGAGCCTAGCACAGGTCTGCTATCATTCGTGACCATGGTCTGGCGCGTCGCGCTGCTTCTTGTCGTCTCTCTCGCCGCCGTTCCCGCGCCCGCGCTCGCGCAGATGTTCTTCTCCTCGAAGCCGGACGCGCCGTTCGCGGTCGGGCCCCTGACGGTGCGGGCCACCGTCACCCCCGCCCTCGGCCCCGTCGAGGTGTCGGTCCTCTGGTCCCTCGACATGCCATCCGGCAAGAGCCGCGGGGGGATCGAGCAAGACCTCTTCCTCCTCTGGCCCGGGGAGATCTCGAGCCCGACCGACAAGAAGCCCGGCGACAAGGCGCTCGAGCAGTATGTCGAGCAGCGCGGCTTCGCCGCCACGGGCGGGGGCCGGCTGCCCCTCTACGCGCTCAACCTCTACGCCCAGGGCGCGGACGCGGTGCCCAAGCTCGTGGGGGAGGTGCCCTTCGTGACCTTCGTGCAGGACAGCCACGCGCTGGGGCTGAGCTCGCCCGCGAGCTGGATCCGCATCCCGTGGATGCCCCAGATGGCCGATCGCGTCTTCATGATGGAGCTGCGCATGCGGGTGGCGGGAATCATCAAGCCGAAAAGGGTCGGCTGGATCGAGAGCGTCTTCGCGGGCGACCGCCACGAGCTCCAGCTCTCCTTCCACGAGGTGCGCGACCGGCAGGTCTTCCCGATGTACGCCGAGCACCGCGACCGCGCGCTGCGGCTGGCCGACGCCCCCGCCGAGCTCGTGGCCCACTTCTCGCAATCCGACTCATTGCGCATCTCGGAGATCTATCCACCCACCAGCATCCGACGCCTCAGCGAGACTCTCGAGACCACGGAGGTGGTCTCGCTCTTCCTGGGAGCCACCGAGGGCACGGTTCCTCAGCACCTGGAGGTACAATTCGGTTACTATTCCCGGCTGCAGGGCCTCCTGCTCGTGGCGATACCCTTGCTGCTGCTGGCCGCCGGCCCCGCTCTCGGTCCCATACTCGGCCGCGCCGCCTCGAGGGTGATTGCCGGCCTGACCGCGCGTGTCCAGTGGACGCCGCGCGGCGTGGGGCGACCACGCCAGGGAGGCGTCCTCCTGGGCCGGGACGTGCTCGAACGCATCAAGCCGGGCGTCACGACCGTTGATGAGGTTCTCGCCCTCTGTGGCCCGGAGGTCGAGGAGCAGCAGCGGCTGGATGATCCGGACCATCGTACGCTGGTGTACCGAGGATGGCGCGCGGAGCCCGTGACCCGCCGTCTCGTGGGCTGGCTCTCGACCGTACAGGGCTGGAATATCGTGTCCCACGAAGTGCGCATCGAGGTGGAGCGAGGCGTGGTCAAGAACGTACAGGCTCATGTACGCCGGAACCGATCCGCCCGCCTGGTACCGCCCGCATGAACGCTCACGAGAGGCAGGACCGGCCGCTGACGCGGCCACCGGGAGAGCGCGCATGAAGCTCAAGGATCGAGTCGTATTGGTGACGGGCGGGGGCTCGGGCATCGGCCGGGCCATCGCGCAGCTCTTCGCCGAGGAAGGCGCGCGGGTCATCGTGAACGACGTGCGCGAAGAGGCCGCGAAGGAGACGATGGTGGCGATCCCTTCCGGCGGCTGCGCGATCCAGGCCGACGTGGCCGACAGCGCGCAGGTCAAGGCGATGTTCGCCCAGATCGAACGCGAGTTCGGAACCCTCGACGTGCTCGTCAACAACGCGGGCATCGCGGGGACGTCGACGACGAATCGAGACAGGCTTCGCGAGCGATCCGACGCGCGGATCGCCGAGATGATGAGCGGCCAGGGCATCCAGACCCACTGGGACATCACCCAGGAGATGACGGACGAGTCCTGGCACCGCATGATCGCCGTGCATCTGAACGGCACCTTCTTCTGCACGCGCGAGGCCCTCAAGCTGATGAGCCGGCGCAATCAGGGCGCCATCATCAACATGTCGAGCGTGGCCGCGCTCATGGGGCTGGACACCGTGCCGCACTACAGCGCGGCCAAGGCAGGCATCCTCGGCTTCACCCGCGCCGTGGCCCGGGAAGTTGGCTCACGAGGGATCCGCGTCAACGCGATCTGCCCGGGCTTCATCGACACACCGATGACTCAGCCCATCTCGCCGCTGGCGCGCGCGGCCACCGTCGCCCGCACGCCCCTCGGCCGCTGGGCCGAGCCCGTCGAGGTGGCCAGGACCGCTCTCTTCCTCGCCTCTGACGACAGCGCCTTCTTCACCGGCCAGTGGCTTTCCCCCAACGGCGGGTTGTTCATCGGCTAACAGGCAGGTCTCCTAAGAATCCCTCTCCCCCACCGGGGGAGAGGGCAGGGTGAGGGGTCGGCTCCGCCTCTGACCACGCGGACAAATGACAGCGATCACCCTCGCCCTCGTTCGTTCGAGGCGAGGGTTTCGGCCCGGACCTGCGACCTTCTCCCCAGGTGGAGGAGAGGGACTCTCAAGAAAGCGCCTCACTCGATCCGAAAGCGGGCGCGGATCTCCTCGGGGCGCTCGGAGTAGGGCGGGATCGGCTCGGCGGGATCGAAGGCCACCTCGACCACAAGCACCGCTGGCCCTGCCGCCTCTCGCGCTTTCGGAAACTCCGCGCGCAGACCGGCCACGTCGCGCACGTTCTCCACGTGGTGAATGCCCGCCGCGCGGGCCAGGGCCGCCCAGTCGACCGGCGCCGACGGCAGCGCCTGGCCCCCCGATGATTCATAGCGCCCGTTGACCCAGAGGAGAATGCTGAGGTTCGGGGGTCGCGCGGCGGCCACCGTGGCCAGCACATTGGGGCTCATGAGCAGCGAGCCGTCGCCCTCGAGAGCGACCACGTGGCGATCCGAGCGCTGGAGGGCCATGCCCAGAGCTAGAGGCACGGCGGCGCCCATGGAGTCGCAGAGCGCGAAGACAGGGCTCGGCACGCGCATGTGAGGCAGATAGCGCGCATTGGCGCCGAGGCAGGAGACGAGGACATCGCGCGGCGTCAGCATGGACACCAGCGCATCGAGCAGCGGCTTGCGCGCGCTCACGCGAGATCCTCGCCGCTGATGAGCAGCACGTAGGCGCTCTGGGACTCGACGGAGGACTCCACGCCCTGGCGGACCTGTACGGCCAGATCGCGGCCGTGATGGGCGATGGCGTACCGGAGCCGCCAGGCCTGAAGCGTGGCTTCCGTCACCCGTCCTTTGGGCTCGTGATAGTAGATCGGATCGCGCGAGTCGCCGCGCAGCGAGACGATGAAGAAGCAGGGGAGATGATAGAGCTCCACGAGGCCGGCCAGGATGCCGCCGCAGTTCAAGAGGCCGGCGTTCTGGATCAGCACGGCGCCGCGTCCGCCGGCCAGGTTCGCGCCGCAGGCCACGGCCACCGCTTCTTCCTCACGGGCCACATCCACCACGCGGATGGCCGATGAGCGGCGGACTTCCTCCACCAGCTTGCCTATCCAGGTATCCGGCAGCGAGGCCGCGAGGGTGACGCCCGCGCTCTCCAGGCCGGCCACGATCTGCCGGGCGCCGGTCATCTCAGCTCCTGCCTTCCGAGGGGGGAGACGTCTCGAGGCGTGAGCGACATGAAGGCGTCGGCGGGCAGATGCAGCAGGAGCGTGCGGCCCGGGAGGAGGCCGGTGGGGGCGGGCTCGGGGACAAAGGCCAGGAGCCGCTGACCGCCGACAATCTCCGCGGTCACCTCGGTCTGAAGCCCCTGGTAGGTCACGCCGACGATCCGTGCCGTCAGCACGTTGTCGCCCGGCACCACGACGATGCTGATGCGCTCCGGACGTATGGCCAGCTCGACCTCCTGGCCCACGGCGAGCGGCGAGCCGACGGACACCTTCAGCGATAGGTCGGGAGCCAGCTCGACGCGGTCCGAGGCGATCGATCGGCCGCGCAGGACCGTGGAGGCCCCGATGAAATCGGCCACGAAGCGCGTGGCCGGCCGCTCGTAAATTTCCCGCGGAGGCCCGAGCTGCTCGAGTCTTCCCGCGTGCATCACCGCGATACGGTCCGAGAGGCCAAGGGCCTCACCCTGGTCATGGGTCACGAAGATCGTGGTGATCCCGACGGCGCGCAGGATCTCCCGCAGTTCGGCGCGCATCTCCTCGCGGAGCTTCTTGTCGAGGGCGGCCAGCGGCTCGTCGAGGAGGAGCACCCGCGGCTCGTAGACCAGGGCCCGGGCCAGGGCCACGCGCTGCTGCATGCCGCCGGAGAGCCGGGTGGGGCGCTCCTCGGCGCGAGCATTTAGCCGGACCAGGGTGAGGGCAGCCAGGACCCGCCGCTCGATGTCGGCCTTTGGCACGTGCCGCTCGCGCAGGCCGAAAGCCACGTTCTCGAAGACGGAGAGATGGGGGAAAAGGGCGTAGGACTGGAACACCAGGCCGAGGCCGCGCCGGTGGGCGGGCCGCCCCGTCATGTCCTCACCGTCGATGAGGATGACGCCGGCCGTCGGCTCGATGAAGCCCGCGATGAGATTGAGCGTGGTGGTCTTCCCGCACCCGGACGGCCCGAGCAGCGAGAGGAACTCGCCCTCGTGGACGGCGAGGTCCAGCCCGTCCACCGCGCGGACGGGACCGAAACTCCGCGTGCAGCTCCTGAGCTCCACGACCACGCGCGCCATCACCGGTGATGAAGAAACACGCCGCCCAGCCCGAGGAACCGATCGGCGATCCACACCGCCACGAAGGTGCTGGCGATGAACAGGGTGGAGAGCGCGGCGATGGTGGGGTCGGTGTAGTTGACGACGTAGGTGAACATGGCCACGGGAAGGATCTCGGTCACGCGGTTCGAGATGAAGAGCGAGACCACGAACTCGTTGAGGGACACGATGACGGCGAAGAGCAGCGCGGTCAGGAGCCCCGGCCGGAGCAGGGGGAGGGTGACGCGCCGGAAGACGCGCCAGGGCGTGGCGCCCAAGCTGGCCGCCGCGCGCTCCAGGGCCGGATCCAGACTCTCCACGCTGACCCACACGGAGCGCACGACGAAGGGCAGCACGAGCGCCGCGTGCGCCATGACCAGGACCACGCGGCTCCGGAGCAGACCGAGCGAGGCGGCCAGGATGAGAAAGCCCAGACCCGCCGCCACCCCGGGGACGACGAGCGGCGAGAGCAGGATGGTGGCCCACGTCGAGCGGAGGCGAAGGCGACCTCGGGCCAGGGCCAGGGCCGCGGCCGTCCCGATGGGCATGGCGAGCGCCGTAGCCGCGGCCGTGACGAGCAGGCTATTGACGGCCGCCCGCTGGAACTGGGGATAGGTGATGACATTGGCATACCACCGGAGCGACAGCCCCGCGGGCGGAAATGACAGGATGGCCGTGGGATTGAAGGACACGCCGATCACCACGAGGGTGGGCAGGGTCATGAAGGACACGAGGCCGAGAACCCAGAGGCGCGGGATCACGGCGCCCGCCCGCTCGTCAGCCGTCCGGCGGCGGCCAGAATCGACAGGGTCACGGCCAGCGCCACCACCGCGAAGGCGGCGCCTCCCGGCCAGTTGAAGGAATCCAGCGCGAGGTCCCGGACCACATTGGCGATCATCTTCACCTTGCCACCGCCCAGCAGCTCCGGCGTGGCGAAGGCGCTGAGCGTCCAGGCGAAGACGAGGACGCAGCCGGAGACCACGCCGGGCATCGAGAGGGGCAGGGTCACGCGCCAGAAGACGCGCGCGGGCGTGGCGCCCAGGCTCGAGGCCGCGCGCTCGTACACGGGGTCGATGTGGCTCAAGGCGGCGGCCAGGAGCAGGATCATGGTCGGCATGGAGAAGTGCACCAGCCCGATGAGGACGCCACGCTCCGTGAAGAGGAGGGGCACCGGCCAGGTCACCACGGTGTTGCCCAGCACGAGGACCCACGCGTACGTCCGCACGATGGCGCCGGAGAAGAACGGGGCGAGGGTGAGCACAAGGAGGGCCGAGCGAACGCGCGACGAGCGCGTCCGCGCCAGCGCATAGGCGACCGGGTAGGATGCCACGAGGGTGCAGAGGGTAGTGGCCGCGCTCAGGAGCAGCGTGTCCCAGACCGCCCCGAGGTACTGCCGGGCCAGCACCGCGCGGAAATTATCCGCGGTCAGCCCGCCCGTCTTGAGAGATCCGGGGACGAACTCGACGACGCTGTACCGGAGCAGAGCCGTGAGGGCGGCCGCGAAGACCGCGATGACGACCAGCGACGGCGCCAGCAGCAGCTTCACTACTTGACGATATTGGCCGTGAACCACTCGCGCCAGGCGGGCAGCGTCTTGGCCCGTGCCTCGTCGTTCATGATGTAGCCGCGCTCCTTCCACTCGGCCGGGGTCAGGAAGATGCCCGGCTGACCCTTCAGGGCGGCGGGGACGAGGGCGCCGCTGTTGACGGGTCCGGCCTTCAGCGCCTTGACGAGCTCGGTCTGGATGTCCTTCGAGAGCGCGAAATTGATGAATTGATGGGCCGCCTCCGTCTTCTTGGTGCCCGCCATCACCGCCATGGTGTCGATACCGACGATGCCGGGGAAGTCTCGCGGCTGGACCAGCTTGACCGGGATGCCCTGGTCTTGCAGGTGATAGGCATTGACGGACAGCATCACCTGGACGGGGGCCTGGCCGGTCTTCATCAGGTCCTGGCTCTGGGCATCGGTGGAGAAGAAGGCGGCGATGCTGGGCTTGAGCTGCTTGAGCTTGTCCTGACCCTTCTGCCAGGTCAGCTCATTGGCGCCCTCCATGAGGGCCGCGATGGTGATGATGTGGGAGGGATCGAAGTCGGGCATGGCGATCTTGCCCTTGAGACTCGGCTTCCAGAGATCCGACCATCGCGTGATCTCCTCCTTCACGAGATCCGGGCGGTACACGACGGTGTAGACGTAGCTCCACGATCCGAGGTGGTATTCGCTCCGCACCGCCTCGCGCGCGATCTCCTTGGCATTGGGAATCTTGCTCATGTCGAGGGGGGCGTAGAGGCCGTCCGAGATGTAGAGGCGCGCCACGTGCGTGGTGGTGAAGTTCAAGTCCACGAGGGGATTGCCCTTGGCCACCCGCGCCTTGGCGAGCCGATCGATGGTGCCGCCGACCTCGAACTCCACCGGCGTGCCCGTCTTTGCCGTGAAGGCCTTGCCGATGACCCGCTCCACGGTGTCCTTCCAGTTGCCGCCCCAGACGCTCACCACGAGCGCATCCTGAGCGTGGGCGGCCGGAGCAACGATCAGCACCGCCATGGAAATGAGCACGAGCATCCGAGCCGGCATGGCCTACCTCCTGTGGGTGGGAAAGTTCGCGGATATCCTAGGGCAACGGCCGTCGGACGTCCAGCGCCGCCGCCCCCTGCCGCGAGGCGAGGGCTGAGAAAGGTGAGGGGCAAACAAATGCCTCCTTGCCTTGACACTGCGCGAGAGGCCGTGCTACTCAGCCGCAATGGACGACGGCGTTCTCCTGCGCACCGAAGGGCTCTGTCGCAACTTCGGCAGCCTCGCCGCCGTGCAGGACGTCACCCTGACCGTTCGCACCGGAGAACTGCGCTCGATCATCGGCCCCAACGGAGCCGGAAAGACGACACTCTTCCGCCTGATCTCGGGCGAGATGCCGCCGAGCTCGGGGCGCATCCAGTTCAAAGGCCGGGAGATCGCCGGGCTACCTCAGCACACGGTAGCGCGGCTGGGCATCGCCAAGTCCTACCAGATCACGAATATCTTTCCGCACCTCAGCGTGCTCGAGAACGTGCGAGTGGCCGCGCAGGGCTACGCGCACGCTTTCGACTTCTGGTCGCGGGCCGACCATCTCGGCGCGGCACGGGAGCGCGCGCGGGTGGTCCTCGATCTGGTCGGTCTCGGCGACAAGACCGAGCGCGTGGCCGCCTTTCTCTCCCACGGGGAGAAGCGCCATCTGGAGATGGCCATCGCCCTCGCCCCCGAGCCCACCCTCCTGCTGCTCGACGAGCCAACGGCGGGCATGAGCCCGGAGGAGACGGACTCCACCATGGAGCTCATCCGCACTCTCGCCAAGGGACGCACCATTCTTGTCGTCGAGCACAAGATGAAGCTCGTCATGGGCATCTCCGATCGCATCACCGTCTTGCACCAGGGCCAGGTTCTCGCCGAGGGCACGCCGGAGGAGATCCGAAACAGCCAGCTCGTCCAGCAGACCTACCTCGGAGCGGGCCGTTGAACTTCGAGCTGAGACGCTGCCGACGAGCCGGAGGCGAGGAGAGCGGCGAGGCGAGGGCTGAGTGAGATGACCCTGCTCGCGCTGCGGGACGTGCACACGCACTACGGCGAAGCGCATATCCTGCAGGGTGTCTCGCTGGCTCTGGAGAGCGGAGAAGTGGTCGCGCTCATCGGCCGAAACGGAGCCGGGAAGACCACCACGCTGCGCACGATCATGGGCATCGCCAAGCCCACGCGCGGCTCGATCGAGTTCCGCGGAGAGGACATCACGCACCGGCAACCCCATGAAATAGCCCGTCGCGGCATCGCGTGGATTCCCGAAGAGCGTCGCGTGCTGCCCAACATCACCGTGCTGCAGAATCTCCAGCTCGGCATGCTGGGCGCCCGCACCCCTGACCAGGAGGCGGTGGTCGAGACGGCCTTCGAGTATTTTCCGCGCCTTCGCGAGCGAAAGAATCAGCCGGGACGGTTCCTCTCCGGCGGCGAGCAGCAGATGCTTGCCATCGCGCGTGGGCTGGTGGCGCGTCCCGAGCTCATGCTGGTGGACGAGCCGACGGAAGGTCTGGCCCCGCTGCTCGTCGAGAGCCTCACGGGGATCCTCGCCTCCATAAACAAGACCGGCACCTCGATCCTGCTCGTCGAGCAGACGCTCGAGGTTGCCCTCGCCCTCGCGCATCGCCTCTACGTGATGGACCAGGGGCAGATTCAGTTCGCGGGCACGCCGGACGAGCTCCGCGGCAATTCCGCCGTACAGCAGCGCTTCCTCGGCGTGTAGCAGGTGGCGGATAAAGGCCCATCTGCTTCGTTGTCGCCCTCGGCTGCACGCTCAACGTACAGAGAGTACGCCTCGCGTGCAGCCTTCGGGCGACGCCTCGCATCTGGACCTTTCTCCGCCGCCTGCTGCCTTTGGGGCTACGGGGCCTGCGAGCCGCCTGGGATGTTGAACATGGGCGCGTCGACACCGAGGGCGCTCTTGCCGATGGCCTCGAGCATCCGGTCCGTGGTCGGCGGCATCAGGGTGGCGGTGCGGAGGTCTCGGAAGGCACGCTCCGCAGGGTAGTCCTTGTAGGCCCCGCGTCCGCCGACGATCTGGATCACCTTGGACGTGACGTCGAGGCCGACCTCCGTGGCGAGATACTTGGCCTTGTTGGCCACGAGCCCGCGCTCGAGCATCTCGGCCGCGTCCCAGCCCGCCGCGGCCTCGGCCAGGATCATGAGGGCGCCGTCCAGGTGCGTCCGGAGCTCGCCCACGTGACGCTGCACCGTCGGGTCCATGGCCACGGGAATGTTCTCGGGCTTGACCACCCGCTGCTTGGCATAGTCCACCGCGAAGCCCAGGGCCGCTTCCGCGATGCCGAGGTAAACGGCGGCATAGCCCAGAGCGAAGCTCTCGACGACGCCGACCTGCGTGGCCGAGCCCGGCTGACCGAGCGCCGCGTCTCTGGAGACGCGCACTCCCGTCAGGCTGACGGAAGGGCTGAAGGTGGCGCGCATGCCCAGAGTGTTCCACTTGCCATCGGTGGTGATCCCGGCCGTCTCCGCGGGTACGAGGGCGAGCAGGAGAGACTTGCCCATGTCCGTGCCGCCGTCGAGAGCGCACCAGACCATGTAGTAGGAGGCCCCGAGGGCCATGGTGCAGAAGTGCTTGAGCCCGTCGACGACGTAGCCGTCGCCCTCCTCTCGGATCGCCGTCTCCATGAGAAAGGTGCGCGACAGGCTGACGGCGGGCTCGCTGCCCCAGCTGCCGAAGAGCTTGCCATGGCGCACGACCTCGTCGAAGTACCGGCGCTTCTGTGCCTCGGTACCGAGCGCGCCAATGAAGCGCATGACGGTCGAATGCATGTGCGCCGTCATGGCCGTGTTGGCGCAGCCCCGCGCGATCGTGCGGATGACGGCGATGTAGGAGCCCATGTCGAGTCCCATGCCGCCGAACTCGCGCGGGATGGCCACGTTCAGGAAGCCCTCCCGCCAGAGCTCGCGCCAGCTTTCCACGGGATTGCTGCCCCGCGCATCGTAGTCCGCCGCATGCGGCGCGATCTTCTCGCGCGTCAGGCGGTCCACGCGATCGCAGAGCGCCTGCTGGGCAGCGGTCAGGATGGGCACCACTCAGCCCATGGATGCTACCGGCTTGCGCGTCTTGGTGATGCAGCGGCAGGTGCCGATCTGGTGCAGCTCGATCATGTTGCCGAAGGGATCGTGCAGGAAGATCTGCTGGGACTCGGGCCCCACCACGCCGCGCGTGACCCAGAAGCTCGTGCCGAGCCGCTCCAGCTCTTTCTTCGCCTCCTGGATGTCGGAAACCGCCAGAGCCACGTGAGGGTGCGAGGGATCCTTGCCCGGGCCTTCGGCGAACTTCGACTGTCCGTCCACGCCCATGAGATGGATCTGCGCGGTGCCCCCCACGTCCATCCAGTAGCCGTCGATGGTCGGGATATGCGGCCGGCCGGGATCAGGATCGAGCCCGAGCACGTCGTGATAGAAGGAGAGAGCCTTTTTCACGTCGGCTTCCGACGGGCCGACGCGGATGCCGTGATGGTGGAGCTCAAGCACTTTGATGGCCATGGCGACCTCCTGTGAGCGTGCCCCAGATGCCCCTGGGCAGGAACAGCACGAACGTCATGAAGATGAGGCCGATGACGAGCGGCCAGCGCTCGGTGAAGACGGCCAGCCGATCTCCGAGCACCAGATAGGTGCCGGCGCCGACGAAGGGGCCGAAGAAGGTGCCCGCGCCCCCGAGAAGCGTCATGATCACCACCTGACCAGACGTGACCCAGTAGAGCGACTCGACGGGCACAACGGCCAGGCGCAGCGCGTCCAGGCCCCCGGCCAGGCCCGCGAAGAACGCCGAGAAGACGAAGGACAGGTGCTTGACGCGGCGGACATCGTAGCCGCACGCAGACGCCCGGTCGCTATTCTCGCGGATGGCCTGGAGCACGGAGCCGAAGGGCGAGTCGAGAATGCGCTTGAGACCCCCTACGGCCAGCCAGACGAGGACGAACGTGAAATAGTAGAAAGCCAGCGAGCCCTCGAGGTCGACCTTCCAGCCGAAGAGATTGAGCGGGAGCAGCGGGATCCCGCGCAGACCGTCGTCACCGCCCGTCACGTCAGACAGGTGGAAGGCGACGAAGTAGAGGAGCTGGGCGAAGGCGAGAGTCAGCATGGCGAAGTAGATGCCGCGCCGCCGCAGACAAAAGAAGCCGATGGCGGCACCGCCCAGAACGGCCAGCATCGGCCCTGCGGCGATCCCGAGCCAGAGCGAGCCAATCTTGAGCTTGGCGAGCGCGATGCCCGTGCCGTAGGCGCCGAGGCCGTAGTAAGCCGCGTGGCCGAAGGACAAGAGGCCCGTGTAGCCGTAGAGAAGGTTGAAGCCGAGCGCGAAGAGCCCGAATATCAACACCTGAGACGCCAGTGACTTGTACGGCATGAGGAACGGAAACACCGCGAAGACTATGCCGAAGGCCGCCACCGGATGGCGACCCCCCCATGAGATCAGGGCGCCCACGCCGGGCACGCTCACTCTCCCAGCCCGGCCTCGCCGAAGATCCCGCTGGGCCGGACAAGGAGGACCACCGCCATCACGACGAAGACCATGATCTCGGCGAGCTTGGGCGCGAAGAAGGTGGTGATGCCCACCACCTGTCCCATCATGATTCCGGCCACCACCGCGCCGAGAAGGCTGCCCATCCCGCCCACGACCACCACCACGAAGGATTCGATGACCATGGTGACGCCCATATCCGCGTAGGCGCCCCGCATCGGGCCGGCAAGCGATCCCGCGAGGCCTGCCAAGGCGCAGCCGATGCCGAAGACGAGGAGCCAGATGCGGTTGAGGTCGATGCCGAGGGCGCGGACGATCAGCGGATCGCGCGAGCCCGCGCGGATGATGAGGCCGACGTTGGTCCGCGTGAGGAAGGCCCAGAGGGCGAGCAGCACGACCACGGTGACCGCGATGACGAAGAGGCGGTACGCGGGGAACGCCATGAAGCCCAGGTTGACGGCCCCGCCCAGCTCACGGGGAGGATCGAGGGTGAGCCCGATCTTCCCCCAGATGAGCTTGGCGGTCTCGATGAGCACGAGCGAAAGCCCGAAGGTGAGGAGGAGCGGATCGTCCGGGCGCCGCCCGTAGAGCCTCCGGATGAGGAAGCGCTCGACGAGGAGCCCGAACGTCCCCACCATGAGCGGGGCCAGCAGCAGGGCCAGCCAGAAGTTGCGCGTGAGGCCGAGAAAGAAGACGGTGAAGTAGGCGCCCAGCATGTAGAGCGCCCCGTGCGAGAAATTGACCACGGTCATGAGCCCGAAGATCAGCGACAAGCCGATCGCGAGCAGCACGAAGAGCATCCCCAGCACCAGACCGGTGAAGATCTGGGGCAGGACCGCGGCGAGCGAGAACTCCATCGGGCCTAGACGAACCCCTTCTCGGCGCAGGTCCGGTCATACTTCTCGTCCGCGGCCACCTTGGTGACCATGTCCATCAGCCCCCACTCGCCCTTGGTCTTGCCGGGGCCGCGCCCCTTGACGATCCACATGTCCTGCATGGCCTTGTTGTCGCAGGCCCGCCACCACTCCTTGCCCTTGTAGTGGTCGTAGACGGGGCTTTTCCTGAGCGCGTTCGCCACGGCTTCCGAGTCGGTCGATTTGGCCAGCTCGACCCCGCGCGCGACCTCAAGCACCCCCGAGTAGGAGTACGCGCCGTAGTCGCCGGGCGGCATATTGAACTTCTTCATGGACGCCTCGACGAACTTCTTCGCCGACGGAACCGTGTCCTGCAGCTCCCAGTACCAGTTGATCGAGCCGTAGATGTCCGAGTAGAGCTCCGGCCCACCTTCTTTCAGGTAAGAGATCCACAGAAGCGGCTGGGCGAGCTTCATGGTCTTGTCCATCCCGAAGCTCCGCGCCTGCTTGAGGAAGGCGATATTGTCCGCGCCGGGCGTCACCGACATCAGCACGTCGGGCTTGGCCGCCTGGATCTTCGGCAGGTGGGCCGAGAACTCCGCGCTGCCGAGCGGGTACGGGGTGGCGCCGAGCAGGGTGCCACCGTTTTTCTGGAGCGTGTCCTGGAGCACCGCGTTGTTCTGCTTGCCCCAGGCGTAGTCGGCGTAGATGATCCACCACTTCTTGCCGAGGTTCTGGGCGGTCCAGGTGCCCATCACGCGCGAGGTGATGGTGGGGTTGAGGGCCACGTGGAAGGTGATCGGGCTCGTGTCGGGCTTGGCGCTGATCTCGTCGGACTGACTGGTGGAGATGAAGAGAACCTTGGCTTTCTTGGTCTGCTCATTGATGGCCATCTGGACATGCGCGGCGAGGCCGCCGACGATGAACTGGCACTTCTGGTTCTCGATCAGCTCCTTGGTGCGCTGGGCGCCGACGGCTGGCTTGAGCTCGTCGTCGCGGAAGAGCACCTCGACCTTGCGGCCCATGATGCCGCCCTTCGCGTTGAGCTCGTCCACGGCGAGTTGCGCGCCACGCTGCATGTCCGCGGCCAGGGCCGCGAAGGGCCCGGTCAGGGGCAGCGGGCAGCCGATGCGGATCGGGTCGCCGCCCTGGGCGCGAAGAGCAGCCGGGAAGGCGGCGGTGGCGATGGCCGCGGAGGTGCCAGCGAGGAATGAGCGCCGGTTCATGGGAGGCCTCCTCTGCCTTGAGGGAAACGTCGAGCCTGAATGCGCGCCATGATAGGAGACGGGCCCCAGGCCTGTCAATCACGGCCGATCGGGGTCACCGGTTAGGCGTCTGTCGAAGTAATTCCATGCCCTCGCGAGCAGGGATGTTCCGCTTCGAGCGCCGGCTTCGCCGGGGCAATCTGTCCGGGGGGAGGTTCCGGAAGGGGGGCGGAGCCCCCCTCCGAGCTACTTAGGCGGGGTGGACGCCGAGGATCTCGCGCAGCTTCCGGACGAGCACGGTCGCCGAGAACGGCTTCTGAAGGAATGCCGTGCTCGCATCCAGCACGCCGTGATGCACGACGGCGCTGTCGGTGTAGCCCGACATGTACAGGACCTTGGTCTCGGGTCGCTGGACGGCAAGCCGCTCCGCCACCTCGCGCCCGCCCATCTCCGGCATCACCACGTCCGTGAGCATGAGATCGATCGCTCCCGAGTGCTGCTCGGAGATCCTGAGCGCCTCGGCGCCGTGACGGGCCTCGAGCACGGTGTAGCCGTGCGCCTCGAGAATGTCGCGCGTCAAGTCTCGCACCGTGTCCTCGTCCTCGACGAGCAGAATGGTCTCGACGCCGTGCGCAGGCGCAGGGAGCGAAGATCCGGCATGGCTATCGTCGATCGGCTCCTCGATTCGAGGCAGATAGATCTTGAAAGAGGCGCCTTTTCCGGGCTCGCTATAGACCCAGATATTGCCGCCGCTCTGCTTGACGATGCCATAGACCATGGCCAGGCCCAGACCGGTGCCCTTGCGGGGTCCTTTGGTCGTGAAGAAGGGCTCGAAAATGTGCGCCTGCGTCTGCGCATCCATGCCGATGCCGGTGTCGCTCAGGGCCAGCATGACGTGCGGGCCGGGGCGGGCCCCCACGTGCTTGCGGGCATAGCCGGCATCCAGATCGACGTTGGCCGTCTCGAGGGTGAGCCGGCCTCCCTCCGGCATCGCGTCCCTGGCGTTGACGGCCAGATTCATGATGATCTGCTCGATCTGCCCGGGGTCGGCTTTCACGTGCCCGAGGGCCGAGCCGAGGACGGTGACGAGGTCGATGTCTTCTCCGATCAAGCGCCGGAGCATCTCGCCCATCTTCGGGACCACGGCATTCAGGTCCAGCACCACCGGATTCAGCACCTGCTTCCGGCTGAAGGCGAGGAGCTGACGCGTCAGGTCGGCGGCCCGCTGTGCCGTCTGCTCGATGATCTTGGCCGTCGAACGCTTCGGATCCGTGGCGTCCAGGTCATTCAGGAGGAGCTCCGTTCGACCCATGATCACCATGAGGAGATTGTTGAAGTCGTGGGCGACCCCACCGGCCAGATGCCCGATGGCTTCCATCTTGCCGGCCTGGGCCAGCTGGCCCTGGGTCTGGGCGAGCTCCTCGTACGCTCGCTGGGTCTCCTGGTAGAGACGACTATTCTCCAGCGCGACAGCGGCCTGAGCGGCGAAGGCCGTGGCCATGATCAGATCCTCGGCGCAGAACCCCTCCGGCCGCCGGGAGAGAATGGTGAGCACGCCCACCACGCGTTCCCCCACCTTGACGGGCACGGCGAGCATGGCTCGATAACCGCGTCGGGAGCAGCTCTCCCGATGAGCGGCGGTGACCCGGTGATCATTCGCGAGGTCCGCCACGAGCAGAGGCTCGCCTCCCACAGCGACTCTCCCGGACAGGCTTTCCCCGACCTTGAGACGTGAGGTGACCAGAACCTCCTTGGCATCGCCCCACGAGCCGGCGAGCACGAGCTCATCGCCTTCCACCCGTCGGAAACCAACCGATTCCGAGTCGAGGAGCCGCCCGCAGGCCTCGGAGATGGTCGCGAGCAGAGATTCCACGGGCTGAATCTTCGAGAGCTGCCGGCTCACTTCGAGGAGAGCCTCCAGATGGCTCTGACGAGTTTGCAAGGCCTGCCGCATCCGGGCATTGCGGATGGCGATGGCCGCCTGGTCGGCGAGAAGCGCCATCAGCTCTTGTTCTTCGGATGTGAACGACCGGGGCTCGCGGAAGAAGATGGCCAGCACCCCAACCGTCTGGTCGTCGGCGATCAAGGGAAGGCCGGCGAAGCCGCGGAGCCCCGCCACGGAGGACAGCCGCCGATTCCGCAACTGGGGGTCCTGGCCGATGTCGAGGATGAAGTCGGGGGTCCGTGACTCGGCGATGCGTCCGGTCAGCCCTTCTCCATACGGGATCACCGGGACCTCGGTCACGATCTGCTCGATGTGAGGATCGAGACTGAACCCGCCCTCGGTGCGAAGCACGCGGGCGGTGGGGTCCGCGACCGATACCCGAGTGCTCGCCGCCCCCAGCAAGCTCGTGGCTGCCCGCGCCACGGCCTGACACACCTCGCGAGCGCCCTCCGCCGAGGTCATCAGGCGCGTCAACGCGCTGAGCGCTTTGAGCTTGTCCGCGCGGGCCTCGGCCTCCCGATAGAGACGGGCATTGTCGAGGGCGATGGCCGCTTGAGCGGCAAAGGCGGTGGCGATCGACACGTCCTCGGAGGAGAAACCCTCGGCGCGCAGGGTGCGAATGCTCAGCGCCCCCAGCACCTGTTCGCCGATCTTCAGGGGCACGCCGAGAAACGCGCGATAGCCGCCGCGCAGATAGGCGATCCGACTGGCCGGGGCGATGCGCGGATCGTTTGCGGGATCCGACAGGAGGAGGGGCTTTCCCGTGGCCACCACGGTACCGGTCAGGCTCTCGCCGATCTTGATCCGCGGCGTCGGCATCGCCCTGTGCGCATCACCCCACACGCCCATGAGCACGAGGTCATCACCGTCCACCACTCGAATACCCACCGAGTCCGAGTCGAGGAGAGACCCGCACGCCTCGGCCATCTTCCCCAGGAGCGCATCCAGGGGCAGGATCCGTGAGAGCTGACGGCTCATCTCCAGCAGTGTCTCGAGCCGCGGCGGAAGGGTCGCCAGCTCCGGCATAGGTGCGGCCATCACGTCCTCTCTCGAAGATCCAGCCGTCAAGGGTCGAGGCTCATGTCCAGTGCGCTTATTGGGCCTCTTTCGGTCCGTCACAATGACCCGGACAAGGGTGTCGCAAGCTCCATGCCATGGATACGCATTCGGTGGGCGCTGACTAACTAGCTGAAGTGGCGGCGGAAATTCCACGACGGCGCTCCATGACGGTGATCAGCGGTCGGGGCTGGATCAACACTTTCGGGAGAGCCTGTGACAACTATTTGCGGAGCTTTCCCTTCACTGAAAATGCGGGAGGCTCGCTCTCGTCCAGGCCCGCCCGCATTGGCTCTGAGCGCAGAGAGCGTCGCTCTCCCGGGCATTGCGGGGCCTGTTGACCGGGCTCGCGGCCATGGCTACACTCCTCTGTCATCAGGTGCGAGATGTGCCTATTTTGCGGGAGGTTGCCCTGTGACGTGTCCTCGCTGTCAGGCTTCCAGCCGCGAAGGCGCCCGGTTCTGCGAGCAGTGCGGCGGGCGTCTGGCCACGACCTGTCCCTCCTGCAATGCCGAGACCGCCCAGGGCAGCCGGTTCTGCGGCGCCTGCGGCGCGGCGCTGCCGGGCGCGGCGCCCACCCCCACCCGCTTCGGTGATCCGCAGTCCTATACGCCCAAGCACCTCGCGGACAAGATCCTCACGGCGCGCGCCCATCTCGAGGGTGAGCGCAAGCTCGTCACCGTGCTCTTCGCCGACCTCAAGGGCTCGATGGAGCTCCTGGCCGACCGCGATCCCGAGGAAGCGCGCAAGCTTCTCGATCCGGTGCTCGAGCGGATGATGGAAGCCGTGCATCGCTACGAGGGCACGGTCAACCAGGTCATGGGCGACGGCATCATGGCCCTCTTCGGGGCGCCCGTGGGCCACGAGGACCACGCCGTGCGGGCCTGCCATGCGTCGCTCCGGATGCAGGAGACGGTCGGCTGGTACGCCGACGAGCTCCGCCGGACCCAGGGCATCGACGTCCAGATCCGCGTGGGCATCAATTCGGGCGAGGTGGTGGTGCGGGCGATCGACAGCGATCTGCACATGGACTACTCCGCCATCGGCCAGACCACGCATCTGGCCGCCCGGATGGAGCAGCTCGCGCGCCCGGGCACCGCCCTCATGACCAAGGACACGCTGCGGCTGGCCGAGGGCTACATCGAGGTCCGGCCGCTCGGGCCCGTGCCCGTGCGAGGCCTGGCGGAGACGGTCGAGGTATTCGAGATCGTGCGCGCCGGCGCCGTGCGCTCGCGGCTGCAGGCGGCGGCCGCGCGCGGACTGACGCCCTTCGTGGGGCGCGACAACGAGCTGGTCCGGCTGCGTCAGACGCTCGAGAAGGCGTACGCGGGACAGGGGCAGCTCGTGGCGGTGGCGGGCGAGCCCGGCGTCGGCAAGTCGCGCCTCTTCTGGGAGTTCACCCACTCTCACCGCACGCACGGCTGGCTCGTCCTCGAGAGCTCGCCGGTCTCCTACGCCAAGATGAACTCGTATCTGCCCGTGAGCGACCTGCTCAAGACGTACTTCGGCATCGGGGACCACGACGATGCCCGCCGCATCCGCGAGAAGATCACGGGCAAGCTCCTCACGCTCGACGAGACGCTGCGCCCCACCATCCCCGTCTTCCTCTCGCTCCTCGACGTGCCCATGGACGACGGCGAGTGGCAGGAGCCCGACCCGCGCGAGCGCCGCCGGCGGACCCTCGACGCCCTCAAGCGTCTCCTCCTGCGCGAGAGCCAGGTGCAGCCGCTCCTCGTCATCTTCGAGAATCTCAACTGGGTCGACTCGGAGACCCAGGCCTTCCTCGACAGTCTGGTGGAGAGCCTGCCCGCCGCGCGCATCTTGCTGATGGTGAACTACCGGCCGGAATACACCCACGGCTGGGGGGGCAAGAGCTACTACACCCAGTTCCGCATGGATCCGCTCCAGCCCGAGAGCGCCGAGGAGCTCCTGCAGGCCCTCCTGGGCACCGATGCGGCCCTGGCCCCCATCAAGCAGCTCCTGGTCAGGCAGACCGAGGGCAATCCCTTCTTCCTCGAGGAATGCGTCCAGTCGCTCGTCGAGACCAAGGCCCTCCAGGGCGAGCGGGGGCAGTACAAGATGGCCAAGTCCGTGGGGACTCTGCAGATGCCGCCCACTGTGCAGGCCGTGCTCGCCGCGCGCATCGACCGGCTCCAGCCCGAGGACAAGCGGCTGCTTCAGGCTGCCTCCGTCATCGGCAAGGACATCTCCTTCGCGCTGCTCGAGGCCATCGCCGAGCTGGCGGATGAACCCCTGCGCGGCGGGCTCATGCGGCTCCAGGCCGCGGAGTTCATCTACGAGACCAGCCTGTTCCCGACGCTCGAGTACACGTTCAAGCACGCCCTCACCCACGACGTCTCCTACGCCTCGCTGCTCCAGGGGCGGCGGCGCACCTTGCATGCGCGCGTGGTGGACGCCCTCGAGCGCGTGCAGGCCGAGCGCCTGGGCGAGCACGTGGACCGGCTCGCCCATCACGCCGTCCGCGGAGAGGTCTGGGGAAAAGCGGCGGCCTATCTCCGCCAGGCCGCGGCCAAGGCCGCCTCGCGTGCCGGCAACGAGGAGGCGGTCGCCCTCCTCGAGCAGGCCTTGCAGATCCTCGTCCACCTGCCGGACGGGCGGGCCAAGCTCGAGCAGGCCATCGACATCCGGCTCGAGCTGCGCCCGCCCCTCCTGCAGCTCGGCCGCCTGCCCGAGGTCCTCCAGCTCTCGAAGGAAGCCGAGCAGCTCGGGACCGAGCTCGGCGACGAGTCGCGCCTGGCGCGGGTCTACAGCTATCTCGTCAACTACCATTACCTGAAGGGCGAGCCGGATCTGGCCATCGACTACGGCGAGCGCTGCCTGCGCATCGCGGATGCCACGCAGGACCTCGGGCTGCAGGCGCTGGCCCGCGGCTATCTCGGCTACAGCTGCCACGCGCAAGGCCAGTACCGGCGCGCGGAGTTCATCCTGCGACAGAATGTCGAGGCCCTCGAGCGCACGCGCGAGACGGACACGGGCACGCAGACCGCCATCTCCTATGTCACCTCGAGCGGGTGGCTGGCCTTCACCCTGGCCGAGCTGGGCGATTTCCACGCGGCCGATGCCTGCGCCGACCAGGCCATGCGGGCCGCGGATGAGGCGGGGCACGTGTATGGCCAGACGATCGCGCGCACGCTGGCCGGGCTCGTGTGGCTCCGGCGCGGCCATCTCGACCGCGCGCGCGAGCTGCTCCAGCCCAGCCTGGACGCCTGCCGCGAGAAGCACCTGGACGTGTGGCGGCCCATTCCCTCCTCGCTCCTGGGCTTGACGCTGGCCCTGCGCGGCCACGTCGACTCCGCCCTGCCCCTCCTCGAGGACGGCGTGCACTTGAGCGAGGTGCTCGGCATCAACGCCTACCTGTCCCTGTGGACCCTTCACAAGGCCGAGGGCCTCCTCGCGGCCGGCGAGCCCGCGCGCGCGGGCGAAGCGGCGCGGCACGCCCTCGACCTCGCCGTCGCGCACAAGGAGCGGGGGCACCAGGCCTGGGCGTGGCGGCTCTTGGGCGAGGTGGCCAGCCGCGAGGGCGGCCCGGGGCTTGCCCAGGCCGAGGAGCACTATCGCCAGGCCCTCGCCATCGCCGAAGAGCTCAAGATGCAGCCGCTCGTGGCCCACGTGCGCATGGGCTGGGGGAGGGTCTGCCGACTCCTCGGCGACCGCCTGCGGGCCGAGGAGCATCTGGTCGCCGCCTTCACGCTGTTCCGCGAGATGGACGTGCCGTTCTGGGTGAAGAAGTGTGGGGAGGAGATGATGCAAGTCGGCGAGATCTTCATCGTGGCGCGCTACAACCCGCAGCTCTACGAATACCTCCAGCGCGAGTTCAGCGGCCAGGACCGCGTGCGCATCATCATGGACCGGCGCGTGAGCGAGCGGCGGCAGAGCCGCGGCGCCGCCACCGAGGAGCGCCGGCAGAGCGAGCGACGTCAGCACGCGGACGTGGACACCAACCTGCGCGAGCGCGGCTTCGTCATCCTGCCCACGGAGAGCGCGGGCGGCGGGGCCGACGCCTCGTGAAGGGCATCGCCCTGTCGGACGACGTCAAGGTCCTCGTCCGAGGTGCCAACTTCGCGCACCTGGCCACTCTCATGCCCGATGGCTCGCCCCAGGTGGCGCCCGTCTGGGTCGACCTCGAGGGCGATCGCATCCTCGTGTGCACCGGCGAAAACTCCCTCAAGGCCAAGAACACGCGCCGGGACTCCCGGGTGGGCATGTCCATCGTAGCCTTCGACAATCCCTATGCGGAGGCCCAGCTCCGGGGCCGCGTGGCCGAGCGCTGGAAGGACGCGGATTTCAAGATCATGGACCGCGTGGCGCGCAAGTACACGGGCAAAGAGTTCCCCATGCGACAGAATCCCGCCGAGCGCATCGTGCTGGTGATCGAGATCGAGCGGCAGCGCTTCACCCGGCTGCCCTTCACGCATTCGCCGGCCTGACCATGCTGAAGCGCGCCATGGTCACCGAGCTCCACACCGACACCGTCGAGTCCGAGATCGGCCCCCTCGTCATCGTCACCCGTCCGAGCGGGCTGTGCGCCGTCGATTTCGCGGACGCTGACGAACGCATGAAGACGCTGCTCTCGCGCCGCTTCGAGGATTTTGCCCTGGTCCACGAGGACAACCCCCTCGGCATCAGCGAGAAGCTCCGCGCATACTTCGCCAAGGACTATGCCGTGCTGGACGACATCGTGGTGGACACGGACGGCACGGCGTTCCAGCGTCGCGTGTGGGCGGAGCTTCGCGCGATTCCTCCCGGGTCCACCCGCACCTACGGTGAGCTGGCCGCCCTGCTCGGCGGCCCGAACGCTTCACGGGCGGTAGGGCTCGCCAACTCCCGGAATCCCCTCTCCATCGTGGTCCCCTGCCATCGCCTGGTGGGCCGCGACGGCTCCCTCACGGGCTATGCGGGCGGGCTCGCGCGCAAGCAGTGGCTGCTGCGCCACGAGGGCGCCATCCTCTGATTCGCGCGGTGGTGTGTCGCGAGCTCGGGCCACCCGAGCTCATGGCCGTCGAGGAGATACCACGGAAGGCGCTCGGACCCGGGCAGGTCCGGGTGCGGATCCGGGCCGCCGGCGTCAATTTTCCCGACGTCTTGATGGCCGCGGGACTATACCAGCTCAAGCCGGAGCGTCCCTTCACCCCGGGATTCGAGGGGGCGGGCGAAGTCATCGAGTCAGGTCCCGAGGCGCGCGGCGTGGCCGCCGGGGATCGCGTCATCGTCCATCAGCGCTTCGGCTGCTATGCCGAGGAAGCGGTAGTCGAGCCGGCCCAGCTTGAGCCGCTACCTTCGGACTTCAGTTTTGCCGAGGGCGCCTCCTTTCTAGTCGCCTCGCACACCGCCTATCACGGCCTCGTCCAGCGAGGGCACCTTGCCGCAGGCGAAACGCTGCTCGTCCACGGCGCCGCGGGGGGCGTGGGGCTGGCCGCCGTGGAGCTCGGCAAGCTCCTGGGCGCCACCGTCATCGCCACCGCCTCGAGCGAGGAGAAGCTGGCCGCCGCGAAGAGCCGCGGCGCCGATCATGGGATCAACTACGAAGCCGAGCCTTTCCCGGAAGCGGTCAAGCGCATCACGGGTGGCGCGGGCGCCGATGTCATCTACGATCCCGTGGGCGGCGCCGTCTTCGAGCAGTCGCTGCGCTGTATCGCCTTCGGCGGGCGATTGCTCACCGTCGGCTTCGCGAGCGGCACCCTCCCCACCGTGAAGGCCAATCTCGTCCTGATGAAGGGCTGCTCCGTGGTCGGCGTGCGCGCCGGCGAGGCCGGCCGCCGCAATCCGGCGCTTCGCAAGGCCGCCATCGAGGCGCTGTTCGAGTTGGCCGCAGCCGGCAAGCTGAAGCCGCACATCTCGGCCATCCTCCCCCTGGAGCGATTCGCCGAGGCGATGCATCTCCTCAGCGATCGCAAAGCGATCGGGCGCGTGGTGCTGACGACGGATCAGGCGTAGACACTCTGTGCCGAGAGATCGCCCCCTCACCCTGCCCTCTCCCCCGATGGGGGAGAGGGTTTCAGAGAAAGAATCCCTCTCCCCCGTCGAGGGGGAGAGGGCAGGGTGAGGGGGCGCAGTCAGCTGGCGCTGCAATTGATGATGCTTCGCTCGAGGGCGGCGTTGCGTGTGCTACGTTCTTCGAGCGGCGAGGTAGTGAGCGGACGGAAAGCTCAGGAGGAGCATGATGGGCAAAGAGGCAGCGCCGACCGGCCTGACCATCCAGCGTTCCGACATTCTCGCGCCGGAAGCGCGCGCCCTCATCGAGGCGCTGAACGCCGAGCTATCGAGTCGCTATCCCGAAGAAGGCGCCACCCATTTCCGCCTCGACGCCGAGGAGGTGGTGGACGGCCGAGGGGCATTCCTGATCGCCTCGGTGGCGGGAGAGCCCGTGGGATGCGGGGCGGTTCGACGCATCGAGGAGCGAACCGCCGAGATCAAGCGGATGTATGTCAACCCGGCGGAGCGGAGCCGCGGGGTCGGCCGTGCTCTTCTTGCCGCGCTCGAGGCGGAGGCCCGGGGGCTCGGCATGGCTCGCCTCGTCCTCGAGACCGGCCTTCGTCAGCCCGAGGCCATCGCGCTCTACGAGCGCACTGGCTTCTCGAGAATTGCCCTATTCGGCGAGTACGTCGGATCCCCGTTGAGTGTCTGCATGGCCAAGGATCTCTAGATAGCTCGGAGGGGGGCTCCGCCCCCCTTCCGAAACCTCCCCCCTAACAGATTGCGCCGGCGAAGCCGGCGCTCGAAGCGGAATGTCCTTGCTCGCGGAGGCACAACAGTCACTTGGACAGCCTCCTAGCGGTGGCGGTCACCGCGTGAGCTCGAGCACGTAGAGACCACCGGTGAAGCGATCGACGGCGTAGACCACGCCGCGCTCATCGACGAAGACGTCGTTGATCTGCGCGGCGCCCGCCCGGGAGCCGGGCGGCGCCGCGGGGATGTAGTACGCGGCTTCCGTGGGCCGGAAGGGATCGGAGAGATCGAAGGCGCGTACGCCGCCGTTGAAGAAAGTGCCGAGGATGGTCGTCTCCGACGCCCACGCGCCGGGGGCCGGCCGGTTCTCATGCAAGTTGTGGGCGCCGTACCGACCACCGCGTCCCTTGAACTCGGCGACGGGGGCAGCGGGCACGTCGCAATGGGCACGGGGTTGGTCTCGTCGCGCACGTCCACGACCCAGACCAGCTTGGGCCAGTCCTTGCCGCCATCCTGCGTGGCCTCGTCGGAGACGATGAGGAGGCCGCGGCTGAGCAGGGGCAGCAGGGTGTGCGTGAAGCCGGGGAAGGGCGGACGTTGAACAGCGCGAGAGGCCAGGTCTGGCCCTGGCTCGAGTTTAGTAGAGGTGACACGCCACCAGATGATCGGTGGCGATTTCTTTCAGCTCGGGCTCCTTCTCTGCGCAGTGGGGCATGACGAAGGGACAGCGGGGATGGAAACGGCAGCCCGAGGGCGGGTTGATGGGCGAGGGGACTTCTCCAGGCAGGATGATCTCCTCTCGAGTGATGTCCGGGTGCGCGGGAAGGGCGGCCGAGAAGAGGGCTTTGGTGTAGGGGTGCCGCGGATTCTTGAACAGCTCCTTCGTC
>DASYTI010000139.1 GCA_036002485.1 Candidatus Methylomirabilota bacterium
AGGAGCCGACGGCACAGAGCACATTAGCGGCCTCCTCGCGGGTCGAGCGAGCTGGCCCCGGGTGAGCGGCATGCTATGCCCGACAAACCGCCGCCGTCAACCGGCCGGATCAGCGGCGAGGGCGCCTCGCTGCGCGGGCACGACGGCGTCCGCCGCGCCCCCGATCGGATCAGGGCGTGGCGGCGCCGGACTTGGGAGGGGCGGGACCGGGGCTCGGCCCTGAGGGGCCGATCCCCACGTGCGCGAGGATCTTCCGGATGACCGCGGGATCGTGGAGCGTGGCGATCAGGCGCAGCCGGCCCCCCCAATGGGCACAGGCCAGGACATCAATGGCAAATGCCCGGTGCATGAGGGCCGCCCAGGTCCAGGCGCGCGGGGTGGGCTTCACTCCAGCATCGTCCGGACCTGCGGCCAGCAGCGCCGCCGAGGCCGTGGGCTCGGGGAGCACGCGGCCGTACGCGACCACGCGCTCGCGCCACCGGGCGCGCGGAGCCAACACGCCATGGCAGATGAGCAGGTTGGTTTCCGGCCTGGGCGTCATCGCCGCCAACCGTTCCAGGAATTCCAGCGGCTCGAACACCAGCTCCCGCGTGCCGTCGCGCCAGGCCGTCTTCAACTCGAGCCCGACGCGGCCGTCGCTCCGCAGCCGCAGGCGCTCCTGTGCGAAGGGCGGACGTAATACATAGCGGCACAGACGCTCCAGCCCCGCCCGATCGTTCGCCGACACCCACACGTTGGCGTGCAGGTCGAAGCCCTCCAGGTGCGCTTGCCGCGGCCCGCGCGAGGTCACGGCCGCCGCGTCGCGCCCGGCGCCGAGCCGTCGCACTCGCGCCCCCGCGCGCGAGCCCAGCGCCACCCGCCCCTGGACCGAGGTGGGGGCGGGCGGCCTCGCGCTCGTCGATCACGTGATGTGGCCCGGGGAGGGCGGTGGTTCTGGGTGTCCTTGGCGTGTGGCCGGAGCTGGATGGTCCTCCTCGCCCGCAGAGCGCATCGAGTTCCTGATGTAGCACAGGGAATGCTCAGCGAACGTAAGCAGGGGCATGTTTGAGTGGCGTGCTGTCTCTCGTGTGGTCGTCCTCGGCGCGTGCATTCGCCAACGGTTCGGCACACAATCGGGATCGCCTGAGTCACCTTCGGATCGAGGCCGGTCGGGCGGCTCACCGCGGCTGCCTGGGGGGAAACGTGAGCGAGTATCTCTTGCGTCGGCTCGTCTACTTCGTGCCGTTGCTCTTCCTGGTCACGGTGGTGACTTTTTCCGTGGCCTTGCTCTTGCCTGGCGATCCCGCCCTGGCCTACATCGGCGAAGCCAACATGCGTGACAAGGTGATGTACGAGACCATGCGCAAGGAGCTGGGACTGGATCAGCCGATCCCCGTGCAGTATGCCAAGTGGCTGGGCCGCGTGGTGCGAGGGGATTTCGGGCGATCCATCCGGACGCGCGAGCCCGCCCTGGAGGGACTGCTGGCCCGCTTTCCCGTGACGCTTCAGCTCACCGCGATGGCCATGGTCATCGCCCTCCTGCTCGCGGTGCCCGTAGGCATTCTCTCCGCCGTGCGTCCCAACTCCAATGCCGACAAGGCGGGCACCGTGCTGGCCATGAGTGGCGTGGCGATTCCGGATTTCTGGCTGGGCATCATGCTCATCTACGTCTTCTCCGTCTGGCTCAAGATGTTGCCGCCATCCGGCTACGTGCCGCTTTCGCAGGGTCTGGGGCCCAGCCTGCAGGCGATGGTGCTGCCGGCCCTCTCGCTGGGAATGGCCCTCTCGGCCGTGGTGATGCGCCAGCTTCGCTCCGCGCTGATCGAGGTCCTGCAGCAGGAATACGTCATGGTGGCCAGGGCGAAAGGGCTAAGGGAAACGGTTGTCGTCGGACGGCACGCACTCAGGAACGCGCTGATTCCCGTGGTCACCGTCATCGGCCTTCAGACGGGGCGACTGTTCGGGGGCGCGGTTGTCGTGGAGACCATCTTCGCGCTCCCCGGGCTGGGCCGCCTGGCCGCCGATTCCATCTTCTTCCGGGACTTTCCCATGCTGCAGGGGGTGGTGCTCATCCTGGCCCTGGCGGTGTTGCTGGCCAACCTGTTCACCGATTTCCTCTACGCCTTCATAGATCCGCGCATTCGCTACCGGTAGCGGGAGGACGATCGTGGGCTGGCTCCGCGCGGTTCTGACCAGGGCACTACAGACCCGTGGGGCGGGCTTCGGGCTGGTGGTCGTCGCTCTCGTGCTCTTCGTCGCCCTGAGCGCGGACGTGATCGCTCCCTACAATCCCGATCAGGCCCAACGAGCCGGGGTCCTGACCGCCCCCGCCCTCGCTCATTGGCTCGGCACCGACCAGCTGGGCCGGGATGTGCTGAGCCGCATCATCCACGGCGCGCGCACGTCGGTGCAGGCCGGCGTCGTCTCGGTGGGGTTCGCGCTCCTCGCGGGTGTGTCCATAGGACTGCTCGCGGGATACCACGGCGGCTGGATCGACGACGTGCTGGTGCTCCTCGTGGACGCTCTGTGGTCGTTCCCCACCTTGGTGCTGGCCCTGGCCATCGCGGCCAGCCTGGGGCCCGGCCTCACCAACGCCATGCTGGCCATCGGCGTCGTGTTCACCCCGATCTTTGCTCGGCTGGTGCGCGGGCAGACCCTCTCCGTGCGCGAGCGCGACTTCGTCGTGGCGGCGCGGGCGCTCGGCGCCGGGCCCGGGCGCATCATGCTCCGCCACATCTGGCCGAACGTGACCGCGCCGATCATCGTACAGACATCGCTGCTGGTGGCGTCCGCCATCGTCGTCGAGGCCGCCCTCAGCTTCCTCGGCCTCGGCATCGAGCCACCCACGTCCAGCTGGGGATCGATGCTCAAGGCGGGCTATCAATACATGCAGCAGGCGCCGTGGCTCTCCTTCGCGCCGGGCACGGCCATCTTCGTCACCGTCCTCGCCTTCAATCTACTGGGAGACGGCTTGCGTCGCGGCCTCGACCCTCGGCTGCGACAGCAAGGCTGGAGTTAAGATTAGCCTGGATTATTCGCGAGACCACGCCACCCTGATCTACTCAGCCCTCGCCTCAGGGCTGCGCCCTTCAGCTCGAACTGCGGCCCTCTCCCTCGGAGAGGGAGAGGGATTCATTTTGATCCCTCGCCCCCGAAAGGGGGAGAGGGCAGGGTGAGGGGGAGGCCAGGATGCGGTACGCGCGCTCGTGAATAGTTCGGGCTAAGCGACGCGGTAGCGCTGGATCATGGCTTCGTCGAGAACGAGGCCGAAGCCGGGGTCTGGCGAGACCTCGATCATGCCGTCCTTGATCGCCGGACGATTGGCCCACATCGATTGCCACACCGGATCGCGCTCGGGGTCGGCGAAGCACTCGGCGTAGGTGCCGTGCGGCACCGCCGCCATCAGGTGCTGGGCGATCTGCGACTCCTCGTGGTGCGCCATGTCCACGCCCGCCGCGCCGCAGAGCGCGGCCGCCCGGCGCCACTCCGTGACGCCACCGCATTCCGAGGCGTCGACGTTGACGAGATCGACGGCGCCGGCTTCCAGGAGGCGGCGCACGCCGTGGCTGGTGATCTCGCTCTGCCCGGCCGTGATGGGGATCCGCGTGGCCTGGCGCACCCGGGCCATGAGGGCGGCATCGTCGTACCAGTGGCACGGCTCCTCGAACCAGCGGATGTCGAGGTGCTCGATGAGGCGCGCGAAGCGCACGGCATCCTGAGCCGGCCAGCCACGGTTGGCGTCCACGGCCAGCACGAAGTCGGGGCCGGCGGCGCGGCGCGCCACCTCGACGCGCTCCGCGTCCTGCTCGGGCGTGAGTCCGCCCACCTTGAACTTGCAGCCCGCCATGCCCGCTCGGCGGTAGGCTTCCATCTCGCGCCCGATATCCGCGAGCGTCTTGCCTTCCATGTAGTACCCACCGATGGAGATGATGGGGAGCCGGCTCCGGTAGCCGCCGAGGAGCGCGCACACGCTCTTGCCGAGCGCCTTGCCGGCAAGGTCCCAGAGCGCGCAGTCGACGCAGGCGATGGCCTCCAGCAGCGTCTTGCGGTCGCGGCTCGCATGGGAGAGCGCGAACATCGTCTCCCAGACGCGCTCGCCCTCGAAGATGCTCATGCCGATCACGCGGGGGGCGAGGGCTTCGTGGATCAGCCGCGTGATCTCGAGGCCGTGCTCCCGGTTGTCGCCGTTGTAGACCTCGCTGACGAGCCCCGCGTCGGTCCGCATGCGGGTGATGACGGTGTTGCGCTTGAGGACAGCGTACGTGCTGCCGCCGAAGTTCCGGGTGAGGGGAATCTCGACGGGGATGGCCTCGACGCTCTCGATGCGCACGCGAGCTCAGCCCGGACTATGCGTGAACATCTGACCCCCTCATCTACTCAGCCCTCACCTCGTCGCCCGAGGCGGACGTCTCGGCTCGAACTGCGGCCCTCTCCCCCAGTGGGGGAGAGGGATCAGAATCAAGAGAGCCGCGTGGCGAGAGTGTTGTCTTCCCTCGCCCCCGCCGCGGGGGAGAGGGCAGGGTGAGGGGGCCGTACGACGAGCGCGTCTCGTTCATGAATGATCGGGACCCTTCCCCCTCGCCCGCTCTTCAGGAGCGGCGGGCGAGCGGACCGCGCAGCAGCCGCCCCGGCAGCGCCCCCGTGTGCTTGCCGTCGCGCAGCACCGTCTCGCCGTTGACCACGGTGGCGGAGATGCCGCGGGCCCGCTGCACGAGGCGTCGCGCGCCCGCCGGCAGGTCGTTCACCACCTCGGGCATCTCGGGCGCCACGGTGTCGGGATCGAAGACGACGAGATCGGCGGCGAACCCTTCCCGGACCAGCCCGCGGTCCGCGAAGCCCCAGTGGGTGGCGTTGTCGAAGCTCAGCATGCGCACGGCCTGCTCGAGGGTCAGGGCCTGCTTCCTCCGCACCCAGTAGCTGAGCAGATGGGTCTGGAGCGAGGCGTCCATGATCTGCGAGACGTGGGCGCCGGAGTCCGAGAAGGTCACCACGGTCCGCGGATGCTTGATCAGCTCGAGGGCGTGGTCCTGGTTCTCGTTGGCGATGGGCTGGAGGAAGAAGCGCTCCAGGTCCTTCTCGAGGGCGAGATCGATGATGGCCTCGACGGGATCCACGCCGCGCTCGCGCGCGATCTCCGCCACGGAGCGGTGCGGCCCTTCGGGCGTGTCCATGAGGAAGATCCACTCGTAGGCGGCGGCCCTCGGCTCGGCTCCGATGGGCTGGCGCTCGTCGCGCTGACCCGCGGCCTCGACGAGCCGGCGCTTCAGCTCGGGGTCGCGCAGCCGGCGCTTCTGCTCCTCGAGCGGCAACGCCCGCAGCTCCTTCCACACGGGCAGCCGATCGAAGGGCAAGCTCGTCTTGAACGAGAGCACGATGGTGAGGGCGCGACTGTGGACCTGGGCGAACATGCGGCCACCCGCGCGAGCCGTCTCCTCGAGCAGGCCGATGTACTGCCGCCACAGCTCGGGCGCGTCGCGGCGGCTGAAGAGGCCCCAGGTGACGGGGCGCCCCGTGTCGACGGCGAGATCGCGCAGCCGCACGTGATAGTCGCGCAGCCCCTCGTGATCGTCGCCGAATCGCTCGCCGGCGATCTCGAAGATGCCGGCGTTCATCTCGCCCATCGCGCCCACCAGACGTCGCACCTCGTCCCAGGTCGCGAGGCGGCTGGCCACGGGGCGGCCATCGGGCGTCTCGTGGCTCGGCGAGCGCGAGGTCGTCAAGCCCATGGCTCCCGCGGCCAGGCCGCTCCTCAGCTCCTTTTCCATCGCGGCCAGATCGCTCTCATCGGCCGGCTTGTCGAAGGCGCGCTCGCCCATGACATAGGTGCGCAGCGCGGAGTGGCCGAGGTAGCCCGCGTAGTTGATCCCTTTGGGCAGGGAGTCGAGCGTGTCGAGGAACTCCGCGAAGGTCGTCCACGTCCAGTCGATGCCCGCCTCCATCGCCTTGGCGGCGATGTCCTCGGCCCGCTCGAGATTGCGGATGACGAGGTGCCGGTCGGGCTTGGCGCAGGGCGCGAGGGTGAACCCGCAATTCCCCATGACCACGCTGGTCACGCCGTGCCAGCACGAGCAAGTGCCGAGGGGATCCCAGAAGACCTGGGCGTCCATGTGAGTGTGGCCGTCCACGAACCCGGGCGCCACCACCTGACCCTCGGCGTCGATGACCTCGCGAGCGGACTCCCGGATGCGGCCGATGGCGGCGATGCGTCCGCCCGTCACCCCGACGTCGCCCCGGTATCGGGGCTGCCCGGATCCGTCCACCACCCAGCCGTTCTTGATCACGAGGTCATAGGACATTGCCTGCTCCTCTCGGTCGTAGGGGCCCACTCGTCGAAGTCGCCTCATGGTACTCCAACTCCTCGCCCAGGTCATGGGCCGCGCGCCCCGGAGTCAGGCCTTGACCCGGACGCCGATTCGCTTGGCCGCCTGCCGAAGTCGCTCGTCGGCCGTCGCGATGGGGGCGGCGTGCGACACGGCGAGCGCGAGGTACAGGCAGTCATAGACCGGATGTCCGAGCTCGACGGCCAGCCGAGCGGCAGACGGAAGGAGCGCCGCCGAAGGCGTCCAGCCAATTCCCAGGGCAAGGAGATTCGTGACGGCCTGCTCGACGTCCGCCCGCTCCATCTCGCGACGACGATGCTTCTTCCACCAGGCGTTGGTGGCCTCGACAGCCATCAGGTCGGGAGCGAGCAGGGGAGAGTCGGTTTCGAGAAGCTGGTCTGCTCCCCACCTGTCCGGCTCGTTGGCGAACCAGAGAAATGCGATGGAGGCGTCGACGACGACGGGTTCCGCTATCGCCGGAGTGTATCGCGGGCCGCGCTCGCGCATGCGCCGGGCGGGGGCCCTGGTCGCCCGGCGTGGCGTCATCGCTCCCGGTCTTCCCGGATCAGCTCCACTCCACGGGAGCGGTGGGGACGCTGGCGGGCGCGAATGGCCGCCGCCCGCGCGGCAATCTCCGCCCGGCTCACCCGCGTGCCGTCGGCGAGGACTCGCCGCGCCTCCTGCTCGACCGACACGCCGCGGAGGCGAGCCTGCAGCCGCAGACGCTCGGCTACCTCGTCATCGAGGTTCCGGATGATGATCGTCGCCATGGTGTCGATATCGTCTCATGCTAGCAGCGATATCGCAATGTGTTATCAGACGAGCGCTGTCGACGACCCCCTGCTCGGTAACCGAAATTTTGATGTGATGCGGGCGCTTGACCTCTCCTCGCGAACACACTAAGCTCCGCCACACCTGAGGAGCTGCTCCCGACCCGACGCTTTGGAAGGAGTCCGATCATGGGACGCGCGTACAACATCATCGATGCCGATGGACACGTGCTCGAGCCGGTGGACATCTGGGAAAAGTACATGGATCCCGCGTATCGCGACCGCGCCCCGCGGATCATCGTGGACAAGGACGGCAAGGAGCGGCTCAGCGTCGAGGACAAGATCCTGGGCAGCCCCAAGGGCCTCGGCAACATCGGGGCCATCGGGGCCCGGCAGGGTGACGTGGCCGAGATGACCATGAAGTACGTGGAGGGCCGCAAGGGCGGCTTCGATCCGCACGCCCGCATCCCGGACATGGACCTCGACGGCATCGACGCCGCCTTCCTGTACCCGAGCCTCGGCCTCTTCTCGGGGGCCATCCAGGATCCCGGGCTCGCCGCCGCCGTTTGCCGGGCCTACAACCGCTGGCTCGCGGACTACTGCAAGCCCTATCCCGATCGCCTCTTCGGGGTGGCCATGCTCCCCATGCAGTCGATCGATCTCGCCATCGAGGAGATGCGCTTCGCGCGCACGCGGCTCGGCATGCGTGGCGGCTTCCTCCGCCCCAATCCCTACAACGGCCGCATGCTGCACCACCCGGACTACGCGCCGTTCTGGTCCGAGGTGGAGGAGCTGGACTTCTCCATTGGGCTCCACGAGGGGGCGAGCGGCGGCATGCCGCAGGTGGGCGTCGATCGCTTCACCACGCGCGGGGCGCGCCACATCATCTCCCACACCCTCGAGATGATGCTGGCCGCCATGAGCGTGATCTGGGAGGGCGTGTGCGACAAGCACCCGAAGGTGCGCATTGCCTTCCTGGAGTCGGGCGGGGGATGGATCGCCCCCTGGCTCGACCGCATGGATCGTCATTTCGACGACAAGGGCTTCAACGACTCGGATCTCTCCATGCGCCCGAGCGAGCTGTTCCAGCGCAACTGCTGGATCTCCTTCGAGCCCGTGGAGGGCAGCCTCAGCGTCCTCGCGGATTACATCGGGCCGCACAAGATCCTGTGGGCCACCGACTATCCGCACCCGGACGGGTTTTTCCCCGGCGCCCCGAAGCTGATCGCTGACCGGCCGGAGCTGTCGGCGGAGACGAAGCGACAGATCCTGGCCGGAGGCGCCAAGGGATTCTACGCGCTCGCCTAGGCGCGAGCGCACGAGGGGGAACCATGGCACGGGTGACAGGGCTCGGACACGTCGGCATCTACGTGCGCGACCTCGACCGCATGGTCGCCTTCTACCGGGACATCATGGGCATGCAGGTGACCAAGCAGAACTGGCGCGCGGGCGCCGTCTTTCTGAGCGCGGATCCTGAGGCCGTGGACCACGAGATAGCGCTCATGCGCGGGAGGCCCGACGCCGCGGATCCGCATCTCATCCAGCAGATCTCCATGCGGGTGTCCACCCTCGACGACCTGCGGACCTTTCGCCGCCGCCTGATCGCCGAGGGCTATCGCATCGAAGGCATCGTCAACCACGCCAGCGCCATCGGCTGCTACTTCTTCGACCCCGAGGGCAATCGCACCGAGGTGTTCTGGGTCACGGGCCGACCCTGCTGGGTGCCCACCGTGAAGCCCATCGACATTGAGCAATCCGATGATGCCGTGCTGGCCGAGGTGGATCAGCTCTGGAATCAGCTTCGCGACGTGCCCGTGGGAGGGCGGATGTCCGAAGAGACCGCGACGCTCGGGGTCACTCGACAGGCATAGACGGAGCAAAGCCCCAGGAGGGGAGCCAATGACGGCCAAGCTCGATCGTCGCACGTTCCTGGCGGGTACCGCGCTCGCGGCCGCCGCCACACTGCCCCGGCCGGCCAGGGCCCAGGCCAAGCCGGTCCGCATCGGCCTGCTGACGGTGAAGACCGGGCCGCTTGCCCAGGGCGGCATCCAGATGGAGCAGGGCACCATCCGCTTCCTCAAGGACAGGAACTACACGCTGGCCGGCCGCAAGGTCGAGCTCATCGTCGCCGACACGGGCGGCAACCCCGCGGGTACCAAGACCAAGACTCAGGAGCTCGTCGAGCGCGACAACGTCGACATGATCTTCGGTCCGCTCGCGGCCTTCGAGCTGCTCGCCATCACCGACTACGCCGCTGCCGCGAAGATGCCGATCCTGAGCCTCGCTGCGGCCGAGGACATGACCCAGCGCCGACCCAACCCGTATTTCGTCCGGGCCTCCGGCACCTCGGCGCAGTACTTGCACCCCCTGGCCGACTACGCGGCCAAGGAGCTGAAGTTCAAGCGCGTGATCACCCTCGCGGACGACTTCGCCTTCGGCCACGAGCAGATGGCCGGGTTCCAGCGCGTCTTCGAGGACGCGGGGGGCCGGGTCGTGAAGAAGCTGTGGCCGCCGCTCGTGACTCCCGACTACACGCCGTATCTCGCGCAGATCAGCGGCGTCGACGCAATCGTCCAGGGCTTCGCCGGATCGAACCCCTTGAAGTTCATGAAGCAGTACAAGGACCAGGGGCTCAAGCTCCCGGTCCTCGCCGGCGCGCCGGCCGGCGACGATGCGCTCCTGAAGTCCTTCGGCGACGAGGCGCTGGGGATGATCTCGAGCAACTTCTATACGAACGATTTCGACACGCCGAGCAACAAGCGGCTCATCGACGGGATGGTGCGCGACTACGGCAACATCCCGGGCACCTATTCCGCCGGTCTCTACGTCAACGGGATGGTCGCCGAGGCGGCCCTCGAGAAGACGGGCGGGAAGACCGACGACAGGGAGGCGTTCATCAAAGCGTTGCGCGCCGTGAAGCTCACCGACACGCCGCGCGGACCGTTCCACTTCGACCACTTCGGCAACGTCGTCGGGAGCTTCTATATCCGGAAATGCGAGCGGAAGGGCGACAAGCTCGTCAACACGACGATCAAGGCCTATCCGAACGTGAGCCAGTTCTGGACCTACGACGAGAAGTGGTTCCTCACGCAGCCCGTCTACTCGCGTGATTACCCGCCCTTGAAGAGCTGAGCGCGCGATCGAGCGTGCCCGGGACAAGGCGGTGGGGGGTGATGGGGGGAGCGCCGTTCGCTCCCCTCATCCTCGATTGAAGGCATGAGCCTGTGGGTGGTGTTGGCCGTCAACAGCATCACCTTCGGCGGCCTCCTCTTTCTCCTGTCCGCCGGCTTTTCCCTGATCTTCGGGTTGATGAAGATCCCCAACCTGACCCACGGCTCCTTCTTCATGCTGGGCGCGTACTTCGCCACCAGCCTGATCGCGCGAGGGTTCAATTTCTGGGCGGCCGCCCTCGTGGGCGGGCTGCTCGTGGCCGCCTTCGGCGGCGTCATCGAGCGCTTCATCCTGCGCCGGCTGGCCGGGGCGGAGCTGGCGCAGGTCCTGGTTACCCTGGGGCTGTCCTTCATGGTCGCCGACGTGTGCCTCATGGTGTGGACCGGCGATCCTATCCGCATCGACACGCCCGCCGGTCTGCGTGGCGCCACCTCGATGCTCGGCCTGGGCTTTCCCACCTATCGCCTCGCCATCAGCCTCATCGCCGTAGTCTTCGCGGCCGCGCTGTGGGCGTTGCTCGACCGGACGCGGCTCGGCGCCATGATCCGCGCCGGCGTCGACGATCCCGCCATGGCCCGCGTGGTGGGTATCCGCGTCTCGCGGCTCTTCACCATCGTCTTCTGCCTGGGGGCATGGCTGGCCGGCTTTGCCGGGGTCATCGGCGGGCCTATCCTCTCTGTCTATCCGGGGCTCGATCAAGAGATGCTGCCCCTGGCCCTCGTCGTGGTCATCCTGGGCGGGAGCGGCAGCTTGCTCGGCTCGCTCGTGGGCAGCTTCGTGGTCGGCTTCCTCTACAACTTCGGCCAGGCCATGTTTCCCGAGCTCGCGTACGTCGTGCTGTTCTTGCCCATGCTCATCGTGCTGGTGGTGCGACCCCAGGGCCTCTTCGGACGGCCGGCCCTGTGAAGCGGCTCGCCTGGATGGCCGCCCTCGTGATCCTCGCGGCGGTTCCCTTCTGGGTCAGCGGCACTTTCTACGTCAATATCGCGAGCCAGATCCTCCTTTACGCCATCCTTGCCCTAGGCGTGAACGTGCTGGCCGGCTATGCCGGGCTCGTCACCCTTGGCCACGCGGGGCTCTTCGGCATCGCCGCCTACGCCGCGGCCAAGATCATGAATGCCGGCTATGGCCACGTCACCGTGGCCACGGGCGCCCTCGCGGTGACGCTGGTGGCGGCCGCCGTCTTCGCGGTGCTGGCCCTGCGCGGCACCGGGCTCGGCTTCGTCATGATCACCGTGGCCCTCGGTCAGATCGTCTGGGGGGTCGCCTATCGCTGGATCAGCCTCACCAATGGCGACAATGGCATCTCGATCACCGGACGCCCGAGCCCGCTCGGGCTGTCGCTGACCACGCCCGCGCGCTTCTACTGGGCGACCCTCATCGTGTTCGTGATCGCCGTCATCTCCATGGCCATCTTCGTGGCCTCACCGTTCGGAGCGAGCGTGCGCGGCACCCGCGATCAGCCGCGGCGCATGAACGCGCTCGGCTACCATGTGTGGATGATCCGCTTTCTCGCCTTTCTCTTCTCCGCCTTCTGGAGCGGGGTGGCCGGACTGCTCTACCTCTACTACAACCAGTTCGTGAGCCCCCAGGCGGTGGCCCTCACCGCCTCCGCCGAGGCGCTCCTGATGGTGATCGCGGGCGGCTCGGCCACCCTCCTCGGGCCCATCGCGGGGGCGGGGCTGGTGGTGGTGATCAAGAACGTGGCGAGCGGCTACATCGAGCGCTGGAACTTCGTCCTCGGCGCCATCTTCGTGGCCATCGTCGTGTTCATGCCGGAAGGGCTGGTGCCGGGTGCGGTGCGACTGGCGCGGCGGGTGCGCGGGCGATGAGCGCGCTGGCCGTTCGCGGGCTCGAGAAGCGGTTCGGCGGTCTGCGCGTCACCGCCGACGTGAGCCTGGGCGTCGAGGCGGGCGAGCGCCGGCTCATCATCGGCCCGAATGGCGCCGGCAAGACCACGCTCTTCAACCTCATCACCGGCGAGCTCCGCCCGGACGGCGGGTCGGTCAGCCTCTTCGATCGGGACATCACGGGGGTGCCCAGCCGCCGGCGGACCCATCTCGGCATTGCCCGCACCTATCAGATCATCACGCTGTTCCAGGGCGAGACGCTGTTGCGCAACATCACCTTGTCATTGCTCGGCCTCTCTCGCCTTCGCTGGAACCCGTTCGTCAGGCTCGCCAAGCGAGAGGGGCTGGTGGATCAGGCGCGGGCCACCCTGGCGCGGGTGGGCCTCGACCATCTCGCCGAGCGCCCTCTCGCCCAGACTTCCTACGGAGAGCGACGTCGCGCCGAGATCGCCATGGCCCTGGCCCAGAACCCGAGGATCCTGCTGCTCGACGAGCCGTTCGCGGGCCTGTCCATCGACGAGCGCCGGGATGTCCTCCGCCTCGTGAACGAAATACCGCGAGATGTCACCGTGGTGATGATCGAGCACGACATGGACGTGGCCCTCGACTTCGCCGAGCGGATCACCGTGCTGCATTTCGGGAAGGTGGTGGTCGAGGGCACGCGGGCCGAGGTGGTGGCCCATCCGCGTACCAAGGAGATCTACCTTGGCGAGTGATGCGCTCGTGCTGAGCGAGATCGATGCGTTCTACGGCGACAGCCATGTGTTGCACCGCGTATCGCTGCAGCTGGGCGAAGGCCGTCTCCTCGGCCTGCTCGGCCGCAACGGCGCGGGCAAGTCCACGTCCATGAACGTGACGATCGGCCTGCTCCCCCCGCGCCGCGGCGCCGTCACCGTCTTCGGAAGCGCGGTCACCGGTCGCTCCCCCGAGGCCGTCGCCGCGCAGGGCGTGGCCCTGGTGCCGCAGGGGCGCCGGGTCTTTCGCAGCCTCACCGTCCGGGAGAACCTGGCCGTGGCCGGGCGCAAGCCGCGGGGCCGCCTGCCCATGCTGTGGACGCTCGAGACCGTGTTTGCCCTCTTCCCCGTCCTTCGCGAGCGCCACCAGCAGATCGCCGGCTCTCTCTCCGGCGGCGAGCAGCAGATGCTCGCCATCGGCCGGGCCCTGATGTCGAACCCGCGCGTGCTCTTGATGGACGAGCCGTCGGAAGGCCTGGCCCCGCAGATCGTGGCCGAGGTCATGTCGACCATCCGGCGCCTCAAGGAGCAGGGGCTGTCCATCGTGCTCGTCGAGCAGAACGCCAAGCTGGTCTTCGACGTGGCCGACGACATCGTCATCCTCAACAGCGGCCATGTGGCGGTCCAGGGACCGGCGGCCGACCTGCGCCAGCGCGGCATCGACCTGAGCCAGCACCTGGGGATCTACTGACCCGCCGTCGGGAAGAGCCGACGACGAGCGGTCGCCTTCCTCGGCCGGTCAGATCTTCAGCAGGCGCTCCAGATTCTTCGACAGGATCGCCTCTTTCTCGTCCGACGAGAGGCTCTTCATGCCGAGGATCCAGGAGACCGGCCAGTCCAGCGCCATGTCATACGGCCAGTCCGTTCCGAAGACCACTCGATCGACGCCCACGGTGTCGATGAGGAAGCGCAGGGCCTCCTCCGTGTAGACGATGCAGTCGTAGTAGAAACGGTTGAGGTAGGCGCTGGGAGGCTTGGTGATGTGAGCGCGCGCCTCTGACCGTACCTGCCAGCCGTGGTCCATGCGGCCGATGCCGTAGCAGGTATAGCCACCGCCGTGGCCGAGAACGATCTTGAGGTCGGGGCACTCGTCCATGACCCCGCCGTGGACCAGGGTGGCGAAGGTCACCGCGCGATCCACGAGGTTGCCGATGGTATTCGGCAGGTGGTAGCGCTTGCTCCGCGGGCTCACCAGCGTCTCGCCTCCCTGGTGGAAGAAGACGAGGGCGCCCATCTGCTCCGCGGCCTTCCAGAAGGGGCGAAACTCCGGCTCGTCGAGGGTGCGGCCAAGGACGTGATCGTTGATCTCCACGCCCTTGAGTCCGAGCTGGGTCATGCACCGTTCCATCTCGGCGATGGCGGCTTTCACGTCCTGCATGGGCAGGGTGCCGAGCCCGGCGAAGCGCTGGGGCCAGGTCCGGGTCATGTCAGCGATCTCGTCGTTGGTGGCCTTCGAGGTGGCTGTCGCCACCTTGGCGTCGAGATGATAGTTGTAGAAGCCGACATACGGCGAAACGACGTGGACGTCCACCCCGAGCGAAGCCATGTCGGCGAGACGCTCCTCGGGTGTCCATCGGGCGCGCGGCGGAAGCAGCTGCCGGTGGCTGCCCACCACCGCCGTCTCCGCTCCCCGCGCGTCCTTCTCGCGGGTGATGGTGTGCCAGGCGCCGCCGTTCTCCGTGGCCCGCCAGAAGCATTGCGGGGTCAGATGGGCGTGGATGTCGATGCTGCGCATAGGTCTCCTTCGCTACGGGCAGACAGTCTGGATGAACTTCTCCGGCGGCCGCTCTCCCCACTGCGAGACCAGCCCCTCCTCGGCCGAGAGCAGGTTCGAGCCGTTCTTGACATTCAGGCGATCGGTATCCGACCAGTGCTCGTGCACCCGGCCCCACGGGTCGGCCCAGTAGTCGTAGATCTGGCTCCCCAGCAGATGCCGTCCGATCCCCCACATGTGCTCGTACTTGCCGAGCTGTTTGAGGTACTCGTGGCCCATGAAGACGTCATCGATGTCCTGGACCTCGAAGGACAGGTGGTTGAGCCCCGCCCGCTCGTTCCTGATGCAGAAGAACACGTGGTGGTCGACGTACTCCTTGCCGCGGTCGCAGCGATTGAAGGACCCGATGATGTTGTCCTTGCTCCCCGCGTAGACGTCGTCCGAGCAGATGAAGCCCAGCGTCTCGCGGAACCACTGCGCCGTCTCCTTCACGTCGGGAACGGCCATGACCCCGTGGCCGATCCGCTTCACCCGCGAGGCACCCTTGGGAAGCCGCATCAGGGTGCCTGCCCGCTTCAGCGAGTCGTTGCCGAGATTGAGCGGCTGGCGCTTCACGGTGATGGCGGGGAGCCGCTTGATGCCGTGGACCACCTCGATCTGGTAGCCATGCGGCTCCCGCAGCCGGACGCGCTTGCCGCCGCCCGGCTCGTCGATGGCCTCCACGGGCGAGGCGCCGGGGGCCTTGGCCAGCCGCTTGAGGTCGTCCAGGCTGGCCGCGTAGTAGGCGAAGCCCACGAAGCCGGGATCGCCTTTTTCCGTGACGTGAATGTGATGAGTGGGATCCGTCCCGCGCATGTAGAGGGCGTTCTTGGTCCGTTCCGCCTTGACCATTCCGAAATGGGTCAGGAACTCCTCCGCCACGTCCAGATCGGGGGAGCGGAGCCGTCCATACGCGAGGTCGGTCACCTTGATCTGCGCCATGATCCTCTCCATTGTCTTTCTGCGTTGTTGTTCACAAAGAGACCATCCCGCTGGATGGTTCCGGGGGGCGGCCCGGGCGACCCACCCCCGGGAACGTACCGCATCCTCGACGCTTTGAACACGCCTTCTCGCCCGGCTCAGGGCGTCGCCGTGGCCAGCACGACGATGGCGAGGATGACGACCAGAGCGAGCACGAGCAGCACCACGGATCGCTCGAGAACGGCCGCCCGTCGTGGAAAGAGCTGGAAGATGAGCACGACGGCGAGCAGGATGACGCAGATGGCGAGCAGCCTGAAGGCCCGGACCTCAATCGGTACCATGCAAAGCCTCCCCCGGCGCCATCGCCTCTCGGAAGTATCCCTCTCCCCTCAGGGGAGAGGGCAGGGTGAGGGGTGGCCCACCCTCGGCGGAACCGTCGGCTTGACCCTCGCCCCATACTGGGAGAGATGAGCCGCCGGGCCGCCCTCTTGCCTCTTTTCCTCGTCGCGGCCACCCTGCTCGCGGTTAGCGTGGCGGCCGCCGACCCGACGCGCTTCCGCGTCCAGCCCGAGGCCAGCGACGTGCGGTTCAAGGCGACCTCGCGCCTGATGGACGCCGACGGAAAGTTCTCCAGGTTCGCGGGCGAGGTGACCGTCGATCCCAAGGACCCCGCCACGGCGAAGATCACCGTGACCATCGAGGCCGTGTCCGTCGACACGGGCATCGGCATGCGCGACAAGCATCTGCGCGGCGCGGATTTCCTCGACGTGGCGCGCTTCCCGACCATCAAGTTTGAGAGCCAGCGCGTGGAGGTGACGGGGCGCAAGGCCGTGGTCAACGGCCAGCTCACCGTGCACGGGGTGACGCGGGAGATCGCGGTGCCCGTGGAGGTTCAGCTCTCCGAGGTCGCCCTGGTCGCCGCGGGTGAGTTCGTCCTGAATCGTCGGGACTATGGGATCAACTACTCGTCCGCCTGGAATCCCGTCGGCGACTCCGTGCGGGTGACCTTCACGATCCGCGCCCGCGTGTCCTGACGGGCGGCCGTGGCCGCCTTCGCTAGGCTCCATAGGTCGTGGGATTGATGATCCACCACCCGCGGGCCTTCATGCAGTCCAGATAGGGGCGAATCGCGTCGTTCTCCGCCGGGGTGAGCTGCACGCCGCCGAGCGTGCGCGGGTCATCGGCACCGACGCCGGTCTGCTCTCGGCACGCTCCCCGATCCTTCCTGAGCTCCGCTTCCGTCCCCCCGGCCTTGTCCCATGTCTTTTCCGAGAAGGAGGCGTAGCGAGCGCCGCTGGTGCACCCCACCGCCACCATCAGGACCAGGAGAAAGGAAAGGGATCTGAGCGCGACCATGCATGCCTCCTCTCGCCAGCGTGACGTGCTGGCCTCAAGTCTAGCAGACTCGTCGTCTCAGCGAGCGAGAGCGGGGAGGACCTCGCGGCCGAACAGCTCCACCGTGCGCACGGGATCGGCGGCCAGGCTGACCGTGAACATGAGCTGGCTCGCTCCCGCGGCGGCCGCCGCGCGCGCCTGCTCGATGCAGTCGTCGGGAGTGCCGGCGATGGCGAGCCGGGCCCGCAGATAGTCGAAGAGCCCCAGCCGCTTTACCAGCGTGGGATCCATCTCCCGCTGTCGCGTCGTGTAGCTTCGGCGAAGCTCCCGCACGCCCGCCACGAGCTCGGGAGGAACTCCGCGCCCCTTGGGATCAGGTCCCAGGATGTAGGCGGCCACGAAGCCGAGGATATTTCCGAGCTTCTCGTGAGCCGCCTCGCGTTTCTCGCTCACGTCGAGGCAGGCGATGGACCACACGTCGATGTCGCTCGACGGCCGCCCCGCTTCCTTGGCGCCGGCCTCGATCAGCGCGCGCGCATGCCTCACGTGCTCCCGCCCGAGGCCATAGTTCACGAAGGCGCCGTCGGCTACCGCGCCGGCGGCCCGCAGGGCCACGGGTCCCGAGGCCGCCGCGTAGACGGGCACCCGCTTCCGCACCCAGGGCAGGTGGGCGCTGACGCCACGCCACGAGGCCGGCTTGCCGCTCAGCACCTCTCTGAGAAAGGCAATGCCGTCGCGCAAGGCTTCGGGCCCCGCGGGGACACCTCCGATATTGGTGACCCCGCTATGCCCGGCGCCTATGCCCAGGATGGTACGGCCGCCCGAGGCGATGTCGACTGACGCCGCCGCCGATGCGGTGATGGACGGATGGCGGCTGACCAGGTTTGTCACGCACGTGGCGAGCCGGACGCGCGAGGTGGCGGAGACGGCCAGGGTCATGGCCACCCAGGGATCCATGGCATTGCCCGGCGTGTCGGCGATGCCCACCATGTCGAAGCCGTAGTCGTCCCCGAGCCGCGCCATGCGAGCCGTGTACTCGGGCGTGTAGGGCCAGAAAAAGAACCCGCAACGCATGAGCGCAGCTTCAGGGTTTGAGGGGGGGATAGTCGCGCGAGTAGGCGGGGTTCTTCAGAAACTCCTCGGGTTTGTAGGTCCAGAATTGCGAGACGAGCGGATAGGTGTGGATGATGGTGTTGACGAGCTTGCCGCCCTGCCTGTCCACGCGAACGATGTACACGTTCTCCGTCGGGTTGCCGTACTCGTCCAGCTTGATGGGCCCGCGGGGATCGGGGGTGGCCTCGATGGCGCGGCGGATGGCCGCCACGAGCTTCTCACGGTCCTCGACCTGTCCATCCAGGGACCGCGCGGCCTCGGCGATCCAGCGTCCGGAGCTGTACATGACGGCATGGAAGTAGGCGGGCGTTCTCCCGAACTTCGCCTCGGCCAGCTTCATGAACGTCTGATTCGCGGGATTCTGCAGCGTGGGGCTCCAGAGGAGCGCGCCCACGATGCCCACGGCCTCGTCACCCATCCCGCGCAGCGCGCTCTCGTCGGTCATGACGCCGGTGCCGATGAGGGGCACCTTGCCCTTCAGTCGAGACTCTGCGTACTGCTTGACGAAGCGCACGGCCTGGCCCGCCGCGAAGACGGCGCACACGGCGTCGACGTCGGGCGGGATCTGGGCCAGATACGGCGCGAAGTCGAGGGCGTTCAGGGGCACCCAGAGCTTCTGGACGACCTTGCCCCCGCTGTCCTCGAAGACTCGATGGAATCCCCCGATCTCCTCGTGCCCGAAGGGATTGTCCATGGCCACGGTCGCCACCCGCCGGTACTTGAGCGTTTTCGCCGCGTAGTCGCCCAGGGGATGCATGATCTGGCTCGCCGCGAAGTTCGAGCGCAGGAGCCACTTGGCAATCTTGCGCTTGGTCAGGTCGTCGGGCGTGGTGAGGAACAGCGTGGGGAGCTGGTCGCGCTCGATGAGGGGGACCAGGCTATTGCCCACGTTGGCGAGAAGGACGCCGGTGAGGACATGGATCTTGTCGTGGCTGACGAGCTTCCGGTACTTCGCGATGGCCGTGGTCGAGTTGCCCTCCGTGTCCTCCTCGAAGAGCTCGATCTTGCGGCCACCCGCCTGGTAGCCGATCTGCTCCAGCGCCAGCTTGAGGCCGTCGAGCATGTCCTTGCCGGCCTGGGCGAAGATCCCCGTCTGGGGGCCGAGGAATCCGATGCGGATCGTCTCCGCGGCGGTCGAGGGACGAGGCGCGAGGGCGATCAAGGCCAGGGCCATGGACGCGGCGGCGACGACGCGGATGACTCTCATGCGCGCTCCTCCTTGAGTTCGAGCAGGCCGCTAGACTAGCACGTCGCGACTACGCTAGGCTTCCCGCCATGTCCGTCATGATCGTGGGCGGCGGTCTCGTGGGTCTGAGCGCGGCATTCCATATCCGCCGCGCGGATTCCGCGCGCCCCGTGACCGTGCTCGAACGGGCCCGTATCGGCTCGGCCGCCTCGGGCGCGAGCGCGGCGGGTGTGCGGGCCATGGGCCGTGATCCAGCCGAGCGCCGCCTCGCCCTCGAGAGTCTGAGGCGCTGGCCCGAGCTCAATCGGGAGCTGGAAGCGGAGACTCGATACCGGCGCGGGGGCGGGCTCCGCGTGGCCCTCGACGACGGCGCGTGGCGGGCGGCGCGAAGCTGGGCGGACGAGCAGCGCGCTGATGGCGTGCCCCTCGAGGTCGTCGACGCGGCGGCGACGAGGCGTCTCGTGCCCGGCATATCTCCCGAGTGTCTGGGCGGCGTCTTCTCCTCTATCGATGGCCAGGCTGGCGCCATGGCCACGGTGCAGGCCTTCGCGATGGCGGCCCGGCGCCTCGGCGCGCAGATCGAAGAGGGCGTCGGCGCGCGACGGCTGCTCGCCGAGGGCGGTCGCGTGGTGGCCATCGAGCGAAGCGACGGCGCGCGGCAATCCTGCGACGTCGCCATCGTGGCGGCCGGCGCCTGGAGCGCCTCCCTCCTGGCCGCTCTCGGGGTCCGACTGCCGCTGGAGACGCGACCGCTCCAGATGCTGCTCACGGTGCCCGCGGCGCGCGCGCTGACTCCGGTCGTCGGCTGCTTCGAGAGAAAGCTGAGCCTCAAGCAGCTCATGGATGGCGCCTATCTCATCGGCGGCGGCTGGCCGGCGCGCATCGTCGATCTTGCGAGCAATCGCTGGGAAGTGCTCGAGGACAGCGTGAAGGGGAGCCTGGAGGTCGCGGCTTCCGTTTATCCGGTGCTGAGCGACTGTGCGCTGGCCGAGAGCTGGGCCGGGCTCGAGGCGTTCACGCCGGACGAGCTCCCCGTGCTGGGGCCGGTCCCCGGCGTCGACGGGCTGCTCGTCGCCGCCGGATTCTCGGGCCACGGGTTCGCCTTGAGTCCCGTGGTCGGCGACGTGCTTGCGAGACTGGCGCAGGGGCGCGACGCCCTCGAGCCGCTCTGGCGCGGTCTTCGCGTCGACCGGCCGGGCCTGGCGGGCTCCTGAGACGAGCAATTCATGACGGCCGGCAAGGCTAGGCATGCGGCTCGGTCTCGACGGAGGGCTCATATGACGGTTCCACGGGTCATCATGATGGTCAGTCTTCCCCTCATGCTGCTGCGGGCCGACGAGGTCATCCAATGATCAGGCGCCGGGCGTTCATCGGGGGCTTGACTAGCCGCCTCCTCGCTGCTCCGCGCGCCGCAGGCGCGCAGCAGGCGCCGAAGGTCTGGCGGATCGGGTTCCTCGGGCCTCCCCCGTCTAGCGAATGGGGTGGCGTTCTCGTTCAAGCCTTTCATCAGGGGCTCCGTGAGCGAGGGTACGTGGAGGGACAGAACATCACCATCGAGTACCGATCGACGGAATCGGCGAACAATGAGCAGATCCGCGTCGGGGCAGCCGAGCTCGTGCGCCTCAGGGTCGAGGTCTTGGTGGTGTCCGTCGCGTTGGCGGCCCTGGCCGCCAAGGAGGCGACGACGACGATTCCGATCGTGATGGTGAGTGTGACGGATCCCGTTGCGAGCGGGCTCATCGCCAGCCTGGCGAGGCCGGGCGGGAACATCACGGGCCTGACCACTATCGCGACCGAGGTCGTGGGGAAACAGATGGGGCTCCTCAAGGAGGCGATTCCCCGGGCGTCACGGGTCGGCATCCTCTGGAACCCTCTCAATCCCGACGGCCGGACCATGCTGAGAGAAGCCGAGGCGGCCGCCAAGTCGATAGGGTTGCGGGCTCTCGTCGTTGAGGCGCGAGGCCCCGATGACTTTGATGGTGCCTTCTCGGCCATGGTCAGGGGTCGCGTGGATGCGGCACTCGTTGTCGCGGATGGAATGTTCTACATCTACCGGGCACGGATGGCGGAACTGACGGTGAGGCACCGCTTACCGGCGATGTTCGGGATACTGGATCAACCGAAGTTCGGTGGCCTCATGGCATACGGGAGGAACCCGGGAGAGAACTACCGGCGCGCTGCCTACTATGTCGACAGGATTCTCAAGGGCGCCAAGCCCGCCGATCTGCCCGTCGAACAGCCGACGAAGTTCGAGCTCGTCATCAACCTCAAGACCGCCAAGGTGCTCGGGCTCACCATCCCGCCGTCGCTGCTGGCTCGGGCCGAAGAGGTAATCAGGTGACTACTCGAAAGGCTGGCC